>JANOZA010000856.1:0-1714 GCA_031429155.1 Verrucomicrobiota bacterium
TTCAGTGGCGCGCTTGGCCTGCTCCTCGCGGGTGCCCTTGTCGCCGGTGGCGGCATTCACGCGGATGCTGTGACAGCCGAGGAACTTCGCGGCATCGATCCACTTGCGGTGATTCTCCACGGCCTTGGCGCGCGCCGCTTCATCGGCGTCGCCGAGGTTGCCTTCGCCGTCGCACATGATGAGCACGCTGGTCACGCCTTCACCCTCACAAATCTTCTTCAGCTCCGCGAGGTAGCCCTTATCCGTGGCCTTGTCCTTCCAAAACTGATTCACCCACTCCACGCCCTCGATGCCGTAGGTCTTCTTCGCCAACACCGGGAAGTCGGTATTCTTGATCTCCTTCGCGAAGAGCGCCTTGTGCAGCGACCACTGGGCGAGGGAGATTTTGAACAGGGGAGCTTTGGCAGCCTGGGCGCGCAGGATGGAAGGCGCGAAGGCGGCAGCGGCGGCGGAGTAAATAAAGGATCGGCGGGTGGTGTTCATGGATTGAGATGGTTGGGAGCGTTGCCTGTAGAAAATCCGGCGCTGAAAGCGAGAGAAATTCGCGCCGCATCGCAGGACGCGCCCATTGCCCGGCAAGGCAATCATCTCTTGCCCCGCCCGCACGGCTGGCCACTGTCGCCCGGACCACATCCGATCTATGGCGTTTTTTCGCAAACTATCACTCAAGGGCTTCGGCGATAAGAAGCGCGACATGCCCGAAGGCCAGTGGCACAAGTGCCCGTCCTGTAAGGCGATGCTCCACGAAATCGAGCTCGCCGAGAACCTCCGCGTCTGTCCCAAGTGCGCGTATCACTACTCGCTCGAATCCGAAGCCCGCGTCGCCTCGCTCATAGACGAAGGCTCGTGGGATCCGATGGACCTCAATCTCCGCTCGCTCAACCCCCTCGAATTCACCGGCTACGCTGAGAAGGTGGACGGCAACATGAAGAAGACCGGGCTCAACGAAGCCGTCGCCACCGGCAGGGCGTCCATCCTCAGTTATCCCGTCACCCTCGGCGTCATGGACTTCCGTTTCCTCGGCGCCAGCATGGGCAGCGTCGTCGGCGAGAAAATCACCCGCGCCATCGAGGTGGCCACGGCAGAAAAACGCGCCGCCATCATCGTCTCCGCCAGCGGCGGCGCCCGGATGCACGAAGGCATCCTCAGCCTCATGCAAATGGCCAAGACCAGCGCCGCCCTGACCATGCACCACGAAGCCGGCCTGCCCTTCATCTCCGTGCTGACGCATCCCACCTTTGGCGGCACCACCGCCAGCTTTGCCACCCTGGGCGACATCATCCTCGCCGAGCCCGGCAGCATCATCGGGTTTGCCGGGCCCGTCGTCATCCGGGAGACGACCCACCAAAAGCTCCCTCCAGGATTCCAGACCGCCGAGTTTATGAAGGAACACGGCCTCGTGGACCGCATCGTCCCCCGCACGGAACTGCGGCAGGAAATCGGGAAATTCCTCAGCTACCTCATGCCCGCGCCGGCACCGACACCGACACCGGCCCCCGAAGGAGACAGGAAAAGAAAAACCCAGCCGGTCCCCACCGCGGAGCCCGCTTCGGCGTAGGTGGTGTCTTCCCGCCGGTTCTTGTCGCGTCAGCGACAACGGAGGGTAGCCGTGGGGGGGAGGCCCCCCGCCCGACCGCACCCCGGGGTATGGGCCGGGCGGACCACGAAAACCCCGGCGGGGGGCCCACACCGGCCCAGGCGGCGGGGGGGTGGG
>JANOZA010000857.1:0-5983 GCA_031429155.1 Verrucomicrobiota bacterium
GGACTGCTCGCCGCTCGCGCCATCGCGCTCCAGGAAGGCGGCGTGCTGGAAGCCGAGGCGACCATTTTGAACGCAGAGGAAATCCAGCCCGTGCGTGCCTTGCCCGTGCTTCAAGTGTGGCGCTGCCCCGGCTGGCCCAAGTGCCGCGGCAAGCTGCCGCTGCGTTAGGCGTTACGCCCGTTGCGCGAGCGGCACGATGGGCTGCGGTGGTTTCGGGCCGGTGTACTCGGTGAGCGGGCGGTAGAGGCGATTGTCTTCGAGCTGCTCCAGCACCTGCGCGGTCCAGCCCGCGGCGCGGCTGATGGCAAAGATGGGCGTGAAGAGGTCCGTCGGAATATCGAGACTGTAATAGACCGTGGCGCTGTAGAAATCCACGTTCGCATTCAGCTTCTTGCGCTCGCGCATGATGGTGGCGATGCGCTCGCTCATGCGGATCCATTTCGGCTCGCCGAGTCCTTCGGTGAGCTTGATGGCCATGCGCTGGAGATGCGGGGCGCGGGGATCGAGCACTTTATAAACGCGATGGCCGATGCCCATGATTTTCTCCTTTTTCGCGAGGCGTTCCTCGACCCAAGCGTCCACTTTGTCTTCGCTGCCGATCTCCTGGAGCATGTGAATGACGCCCTCATTGGCACCACCATGGAGGGGGCCCTTGAGTGTGCCTACGGCGCTGGTGATGGCGGAATACATGTCGCTCAGTGTGGCCACGGTGACGCGTGCGGAGAACGTGGAGGCGTTCATGCCGTGATCGGCGTGGAGGATGTAGGCGACGTCGAGAGTTTTGGTCGCGTCAGCGCTCGGCTCTTCGCCGGTGATGAGCCAGAGGAAGCTGCCGGCCTCGCTGAGATCGGTGCGAATTTCCGGCAACTCCAGGCCCTGACGGTGCCGGTGAAAGGCCGCGATGATGAGAGGGATTTGCGCGCAAATGGCGAGTGCCCGGTCTTCGTTTAGTTTGCGGTCCTGATCGCCGCCGCGGTTATCGAGCACGCCCAGCAGTGAGACGCCGGTGCGCACTACATTCATGGGGGACGCCTCTTTCGGCAGGCCGGCGATGAATTTTTTCACGGCCTCCGGCAGCACGCGAGCCGCGCGGAGTTGCGCGGTGATGGCCGCGAGTTCCTCCGTGTTGGGGAGCTTGCCGCGGTGCAGGAGGTGGACGACTTCCTCGAAGGTGCAGTGCTCTACGAGATCGTCTATGGTGTAGCCCAGGTAGCAGAGCTTTCCGTTGAGACCATCCACGTCACTAAGACGGGATTCATTTGCGACGATTCCTTCGAGACCTTTTGCGACCATGGACATGTTTTGGGGGATAATTGGGAAATTGGGCGCCAGCCTTAGCGCACCCCCGGGGGGGCTCAAATGGATTTTACGAATGCTTTTGAGCAGTAAGCGAACTGATTCCGCGCGAGGTGTCTTACCACTTTTCCTACTTCCGCAGCGACCAGACCGAGTAACCGATGACTCCGGCGGCACCGAGTCCGGATATGGCGAGGAGCCAGGGGAGCCAGTTGAAGGGAGTCTGCACTTCGATCCAGGTGGCAACGGGATCGAGCATGGTGCCGGCGGTGGGAGTGGTGCCGGCTGCGGGTTTTTCTTCAATGGTGATGCGATAGGTGCCGTCGGCGAGGGGCTGGGTAATGGTGCCGGCGGGGAGCCCGCGGAGGCGGCCTTCGGTGGTGCGGTTGAGCTGAGCGGAGCGCAGCTTTTGCACGGACTGGAGGGTATTAGAGTTGTCGAGCCGGTGGACGGTGACTTCGAACTGGCTGTCCACGCTGTTGGCGGCGGGGCTTTCGATCTGCCATGCGAGGAACGGCTCGGGGTGGTTGAAAATTTTGATGCGCGAGGCGTCGGGCTTTGCTGAGTCTGCGGGATCGGACGCCTGGACGAGTCCGCCGAGCAGGGTGAGGCTGCGTCCGAAGGAAGGCGGCTTCGGCGGCTCTGGCGGCGGCGGCGGCGCGGGCTGGCCCTCGACTTTGGCGACAACTTTCGGCGGCTCGACGGGCTTGGGCTTTTCGCCAATGGCATACCACGCGACGCGGAGGTAGTTCTTGCTGCCACCGGTGCGCTTAGGGCGGTCACCTTTATGAAAGCGGGCGATGAGGTTGAAACGGTCGCTGTCTTTTAGCTCGCGGAAGCGGGTGACCATCGCACCCTGATAACGGGTATCGTAGATGCCCCACTTTTCGAGGTGCGGCATCCATTCGTCCACGGGGCTGTGTTTGGAGTCGGGGTCGTCCCATTCGTCGGAGACGACGAAGAGATAGCATCCCTCCTCGCTGCGCTGAAGCAGCCGGTCGGCGGTGCGTGCGGTTGCTATATAATAGGAGGTTCGCATGTCGCGGAACTGGTCAGGCCGCGAGGGATACTCCTGCTGCATGAGGGCTTCGAATTCCTGGTGACCGGCGAGATCCCATGTGCGCGGGGGATTCATCGTCGTCTGAAGCGTGCCGCAGAGCGCGAGGTGGAAGACCTTGCCGGCAGAGGTGAGCGGCTTGTGATTGCCAATGAGACCGGACCAGTAGGGCTGAAACATGGTCTTGATCGTTTCGTCCTCGGGCCAGGTGTCTTCGCCTGCAGGGTCCACGGGCTCCGGGGCGTCGTAATTGCAAACCCAGCCGTTGCCGGTCTGAAAGCCGCGTCCGGTGACGATGCTTTGAATAATGTCCCGGGCTTCGAGGGCAAACGGGGCACTGACGGAGCCGGACACATCTACGACGACGGCGACGGAGCGGACAGGGGCGGTGGGGCCTGCCGGCGCGGCATCCTGAGCGACGAGTCCGGTGCAGACGAGGAGCAGGGCGATGACGGAGTTCGTGGGCAGGCTGGACATGGCGAGGTGGGCCATTCTTGCCCCTCCAGGCGCACACGTAAATGAGAATTTCTCGTTCTTTCCCCCTTTCCGACCCCATTGGCCGGTCGAAGTGAAAATATTCGCACTTTAGCGGAAGGACACCAAACTCTTTGACGTTCAAGGTATTGCGTTCGGGAATCACCTGCTCTCGCAAATGTGAAACTTGACCGCTGGTTTCACTGGCCTATACAGCAGGCCGTTTATTTGTTCACTTGAATTTGAAATGCCTCCACAACGATTTGTATCAGGGCAGCGCTGGCTAAGCCAGACTGAGCCCGAATTGGGTCTGGGTCTTGTTCTAAAGACCGAGACAGACCGTGTCACCATTGTTTTCCCGTCCACGGAAACCACTCGCGTTTATACTGTAGATAGCCCGCCGCTCACGCGGGTGAAGTTCTCAGTCGGCGACGTGCTCAAAACGCAGGACGGGAAGAACTTCACCGTAGAGCAGGTGGAGGAGAAGGACGGCACGATCATTTACTTTAACAAAGGCAAGAAGATCGAAGAGAGCCGCCTGAGTGACTCTTTGACATTCAGCAAGCCCTACGACCGCCTGCTCAATGCTCAGGTGGAGGAGAAGCAGGTCTATAATCTGCGCCACCGCGCGCTCTACCGTCGCTTCAAGACCTACCGCGCGCCGCTGCGTGGACTCGTGAACGGCCGCTACATGCCGCGCGCACATCAACTTCACACCGTGGTGCAGGCCACTCGTTTTCAGCATCCGCGCGTACTCCTCGCGGATGAGCCCGGTATGGGCAAGACCGTGGAGGCGGGGCTCATTCTGCAGAGACTTCGGATTTTTGGTAACGCTACACGTGTGCTGCTGCTGGCGCCGGAAGCGATCATGTGGCGGACGGTGACGGAGTTTGAGCGGCGCTTTGAGTTTAAGTTCCAGCGACTGACGGAAGACGACTTCACGGGCAAGCCCTCCAAGAAGAAGACCGGCAAGAGCGATGGCCCTGCGCCCTTCGTGTCAGAGATGAACGAGGCAGGCGTAGCGCAGCCTCACTGGGTCTGCATGACTCTCGAGGAAATCGGCGGTCACCGGAGCAAGCACGCCAAGGAAGCGGCAGCCGCGGGATGGGACGTCGTGCTCGTCGCCGGCGCCGAGGAACTCACATGGGACGAAGGCGGAAACGCCGCGTGGAATGCGCTCGAATTGCTGGCCCCGGCTACGAAAAGTCTCATCCTTCTCAGCAGCAAGGGTCCGGGGCATGATGCCAAATCGCACTTTGGCCGGCTCCATTTGCTCGACGCAGAGGCATTCTCCTCGCCCCGCAAATACTCCGCCCACCGCAAGGACCTGGAGCCTCTCGAGGCCGCCGTGCTCAAGCTGCTTTCCATCACTGCCTGTGACAAGGAAGCCGACACGCTGCTCAAACCGTGGGCGAAGGATACCAAAGTCAAAGACCTGCACAAGTCCTGGAAAGAGGGCCGCGAGGAGTCCCGCGAGCACATCATTGATTACCTGCTGGATGGCCAGGAAGCCGGACGCACGGTCTTCCGCCACACCCGCCCCAAAGTAACCGGGCTGCCTTCGCGCAAAGTGCAAATCGTACACTTGGAAGCCAAGCCCGAAGCCCGCGAGGGGCTCAAGGAGGAGTTCAAGCATCCCGTTAAAGTCACCGAGCCCGAGAAGGGCAAGCCAAAGTCCGAACCGTCCGCTGTGGACCCCGCCGCGGTGCTGTGGCTGGCGAATATCATCAATCCGCCGCCGCCGCCCGTGCTTCCGCCGGTGCCGAACGAGCCGCCGCCCCCTCCCGCTCCGCCCCCGCCCCGTGCTCTCGTCATTACCGCCTCCCGCGCCCGCGCTGCGGCTGTGGAGAAGGCCCTGCGCGGCAAGGTGGACGGAAACGTGGAACTCGTCACCGACGGCCCCCGCACCGACCAGGGCGTGCCGCCCGCCGCCACCATCGTCGGCGAGGAAGACCTCGTCGGACGCGGCTTCCCAGGCTTCGCCATGATCGTCCTCTGGGACACCCCGCTCACCGTCGCTGACGCCCGCGAGCGGCTCTTCTCCTGCGAGAATGGCTTCAACGGAAAGCTCGACATCCACGTCCCCGTCATTCCCGATACCCCGCAGGAAATGACCGCCCGCTGGCTCCACGAAGGCCTCCACGCCTTCGAGACTGTCACCGAAGGCCAGGAAGAAGCCGCCGAAGAATTCAGCAAGTCCGTCCACGACATCGCCAAGCGCATCGGCGTGAAGCACAACCCGAAGCTCGACGACGAACTGAAGGCCATCTGTAAGAAGACGGCCTCTGCCAGCGAGTCGGCAGCGAAGCGCCTTCAAAAGCACGCCGACACCTTCCTCGAAACAGTGTCCTGGCGCGCCCCGAGCGCCGACCAGGCACTCGCCCGCATGACTTCCAGTGACGACGACGACTCGCTCGACGTCTTCATGAACCGCACCTTCGAAACCCTCGGCATCCTCGTCGAGACCAAGGGCCCCCGGATCATCTACGTGAAGCCGAACCCCGAGATGACCTTCCACTTCGACGCCGTGCCGAAGGAAGGCCTCACCTTCGCCTATCACCGCAGCGTCGCCGCCACCCGCGAAGACGCCATTCTCCTCACATGGGACCACCCGCTCGTATCCCGCGCCATCGAGATCCTCCTCAGCACCGCCACCGGCAACACCTCCTACGTCGTCTGGGAAGACGAGCGCTCCCAGATCGTCCTCCTCGAAGGCATCTACCTCGCCACCCCCAAAGCCGGCCCCCATCCGCACCTTGTCGCCCGCTACATGCCCGCCACACCCGTGCGCGTCGTCCTCAGCCATGAGTTCGAAGACATGAGCAGCGAATATACCAGCGAAGTTGTTAACAAGATGGTCCGCAACGGTCGCCGCGAGTGGATCCGCAACAACGCCCGCCCGCTCCACAACATCGTGCCCGGTATGATGCGCAGCCTCAATCAGCGTGCGGAAATCCGTATGCGCGAACTCGCCGCCAAGGCCGCCTTCCAGATGGAAGACGTGCTCAACAGCGACATCGCCCGCCTCAAGCGCCTCCCGGATACCAAAGCCCGCCGCGCTGAGATCAAACTGATCGAAACGCAGATCGCCGAGACCAAGCCTCTCTTCGACGCCCCCAATCTCATCTCCGACCAGCTCCGCCTCATCCGCCGCGG
>JANOZA010000858.1:0-1624 GCA_031429155.1 Verrucomicrobiota bacterium
GTCGGCCTGAGGAGAAGATTCTTCCTTTCGGCAAGATGCCCGAGGGCTACATCCACGGTGTCCCGCAATACTTTGCGACCTCGATGCCGACGCGCGGTGGAGCCATTCCGCTGCTGGTCAAGTCGCACGAAAATCGTCCGACCAAAATCGAAGGCAACCCGGATCATCCTGACAGCAACGGTGCGACGGATACCTTTGCCCAGGCGGCGATTCTCGGCCTTTACGACCCGGATCGCGCGCAGCGCTACACGCAGGCCGGCACGTACGGTGGCGAAACTGTTCCCAAAGCGAAAGCGATGGATGCGCTCGCCGACTTTGCGCGCCAGATGGCCACGAACCGCGGGGCCAAGGTCGCTTTCGTCATGGAGGCGAGCGGTTCACCTTCGCGCCAACGCCTGATCAACCTGCTTCAGCTCACCAAGCTGCAAGACGCCAAGTGGGCCGTGTACGAGCCGGTGGACTTGAGCGCCAATCGCCGTGTCACCGGCAGCGCGCCTTACTACAAGCTGGATGCCGCGAAGGTCATTCTTTCGCTCGACTGCGATTTCGCCGGCTCCGAAGCCGACACGCATCGGCTCATTCGCGGTTACGCCAAAGGCCGTCGCACCGAGAAGTCCACCGATGCCATGAACCGGCTCTACGCCGTCGAAGGTCTGATGACCTTGACCGGCATGAACGCCGATCATCGCCTGCGCATCGCGGGCAGCCAGGTCATCGCCGTGGCCGCCGCCATTGCGGCGCAGGTTGCGCCCGCGTTGGCTGGTCTGGCTGGCAAGTTCCCTCTGCCCGCCAACGTGAAGCCCGAGTGGATCACCGAGTGTGCCAAGGATTTGGTGGCGCATCAGGGCACGGCTCTGGTCGTGGCTGGTTATCGCCAGCCCCGCGCCGTGCATTTCATCGCCCACGCCATCAATGCAGCGCTCGGGGCGAACGGCAAGACGGTGCAATTCCGTGAAACGGCCGACCTGAACGAAGGCGCCCTCACGCAACTCGCGGAAGATTTAAATGGCGGCAAGGTGGACACGCTCGTCGTGCTCGGCGGCAATCCGGCCTTCACTGCTCCGGCGGATTTGAATTGGGTCGCCACCCAGCGCAAAGCCAAGACGGTCGTTCGCCTCGGCTACTACGAGGACGAATCATTCGCTGGCACTGATTTGCACCTGCCCGCCGCGCATTACCTCGAATCATGGGGCGATGTCCGCACGTCTGACGGCACCACCGTCATCGTGCAACCGTTGATCCAGCCTTTGTTCAATGGTGTTTCGGAACTCGAAGTCCTGGCCCGGGTCGGTGGGCTGACCGAATCTGACGCCCACAACATCGTCCGTGAAACGGTCGGTGGCGGGGATGAGGCCTGGAAGAAGTCCTTGCACGACGGCTACGTGACAGGCAGCGCGCTCAAGCCGGTGAACGTGTCGGTTGATATTCCGACACTGGTGCGTGCGGCGGCGAGTGTTGCGGTGGAAGCCCCGACCAAGGACAAGTTGGAACTCGTTTTCTCCCGTGATTACAGCGTGGATGACGGGCGCTGGGCCAACAACTCATGGCTCGTCGAGATGCCCAACCCCATCACGAAGATGGTTTGGGACAATGCCGTGCTCATCAGCCGCAAGACGGCCGAAGA
>JANOZA010000859.1:0-4822 GCA_031429155.1 Verrucomicrobiota bacterium
CGCGTGGTATGCGACCGATGGCACGCGGTTTCGCGTCAATCTTCACCGCCGCATGGGCCGGCTCGGCGCGGTGCTGCGGCAAATCCGCACCAACGTCGCGGAAATGACTTCACTCGGCCTCCCAGCGGGCCTGCTCCAGGAATGGCTCACCCGCCGCGCCGGCCTCATCCTCATTACCGGCCCCACCGGCTGCGGCAAATCCACGACTGTTGCGAGCTGCCTCGACCACATCAGCAACGTCCGCCCGGGGCACATCGTCACCATCGAAGACCCGATCGAATACCTCTTCACCGACCGCGCGGCCTTCTTCACCCAGCGCGAAGTCGGACTCGATACTGACTCCTACAAGACCGGTCTCCAGAAAGCCCTGCGCCAGGCTCCCGATGTCATCTTCCTCGGCGAAATCCGCGACGCCGACTCCGCCATGACTTGTCTCCAGGCCGCCGAGACCGGCCACCTCGTCATCAGCACGCTGCACAGCCCTAACGTCACCGAGTCCCTCGACCGCCTCGCGAATCTCGTGCCGCCCTCCGACCGCGAAGTCATGCTCTCGCTGCTCTCGAATCAAACGATCGGCATCCTAAGCCAGCGACTTCTCCCCACCGCCGACGGCACCGGCGTGGTCCTGATTTGCGAGCACATGGAAGTGAATGGCGCTGCCCGCGAATGGATGCGCGCCATGAACATCCCCGCGCTCGCCGAGCACCTCCGCCGCGGAGACGATCCCGGCAACTGCTCGCTCCTCCAGTCCCTCGTCGCTGCTACTCAGGCAGAGATCATTTCCTACGACGTCGCCCTCTCCAACTCCGGCAACAGTTTTGAATTCAACCGCGCCCTCCGCGGCGTGAGTTAACTGCAAAAGGTTGAGTGCAGGAACCCGAAACCACTGCTCCTCATCTCTTCTGCCAGGACTTCCATTTTTCATTCCGCATTTTCCATTCTTCATTTCCCCACATGACCAACCGCATTGACGACACCTTCACTAAACTCCGCGCTTCCGGCAAAAAGGCCTTCGTAGCCTACGTCTGCGCCGGCGACCCCTCGCTGGAGCGGACACTCGATATCGTGCGCGTCCTGGAGGACTGCGGCGTGGACATCATCGAACTCGGCCTGCCATTCTCCGATCCCCTCGCCGACGGCATCGTGAACCAAATGGCCGCCGGACGCGCGCTGGAAGCCGGTGCCACCATGGCCGGCGTCATGGAACTCGTGCGGAGCATCCGCAGCGTGTCGCAGATCCCGCTCGTGCTCTTCACGTATCTGAATCCCGTCTATGCCTACGGCTTTGAGAAATTCCACGCCGATGCCACCGCCGCCGGGGCTGACGGCGTGCTCCTCCTTGACCTCCCGCCGGACGAAGACGGGCTGAATTCCGAACTCACCGCCGCGCCCGGCCTCAGCCGCATCCGGCTCATTGCCCCCACCACGCCGCCGGACCGCATGAGAAAGCTCGCATCGGACAGCCAGGGCTTCATTTATTACATCAGCCGCGAAGGCGTCACCGGCGCCCAGCAAACCCTTGCCAGCAACATCGCCAGCCAGGTCACCGAGATCAAATCCGGCGGCTGCAAAGTCCCCGTCTGCGTCGGCTTCGGCATCAGCACCCCGGACCAGGCCCGCGAAGTCGCCCTCGCCGCCGACGGCGTCGTCGTCGGCAGCGCCATCGTCCGCATCGTCGAACAGAACGGCAACTCTCCCGACCTCGCCGCGAAACTCACCGCCTTCGTGAAGCCGCTGGTGGACGCGGTGAAAGCGGCAGGCTGAAATACCGATGTCCGATACGACCGCCAAAAACTGTTTCGCCACCCGCGGCGGTGCGAAAGTCGGCTGGGTCAATTATTCCTGGCCCCTCGCCAGACTGGAAGTGAACAGCCAAGAGTTGACCGTGACGACGACCATGTTTGGTCTGTTCGAGACAGGCAGGTACACATTCTCCAGAGAACAGATCGTCTCAATTGAGCGCTACTCGGTTTTCCCGCTTCTGGGCAACGGCCTTCGGATTGTCCATTCCGTCACCGGCTACCCTCAGAAGCTGATTTTTTGGTGCCGGCCTGACTCCGTGCTGAGGGGGATTGCCTCCACGGGCTTCACTTTGAACGATTCGGGGGCCATCTCTCCGGCAGTACCGGATCGTGGATTTCCACTCCGATGGCCACCCCTCATCGCGCTGATCGTCATTTGGAATCTGCTTTTGGGCTACGAGTCTGTCTTCCGCCGCGGGCATTTTTCCTTTCCAGGGCCTTTCACCCTCCTCGCTCTGGCATTGGTCTTCACCTTGAGTGTGGCCACGCTCTTCTCTTCCGGACTTCAGTCTAAAGTTCTGAAGCCCGGGCGGTCTGTCGGCGAGGTTCGCCCGGCGCTGCTCCTCATCGCGACAGTTACCGGCTTCATGCTCGGCATACTCTCCCTGCTGCATATCTTCGTCCAAAGTAAGCAGTGAATCGCGGAGCGCGTGCCTGCCCGAATACCCGCGCCGCCTCCCGTTCCAGCCCTTCTGACTCCCGTCCCCGGCCCCATGCCGGCAGACACAGCCTCGGTGTCGGCTGACATAGCCTCGTTGTCGGCTGACATGGCCTCCACGACGGGTGACATGGCCTCCATGTCGGGTGACATGGCCTCCATGTCGGCAGTCATGGACGCTTTGACAGCGGTCAGCGGCTCTGTGACAAGTTGAAAACCAACGGATTTCGCTGTGGCATCAACTCCTGCCGGTCTCATGCAAAGTGAAGTCGAAATCCGGACGAAATCCGCTGCGGGCCAACGGCCCACCCCATACCAGCCCGGGCCAATGGCCCGGGATCCCCCCCGCCACGACCCACGGAGGGCTGAAAGCCCGCTCCAACGCTGTGGCATTTGTGGTTTACGGCTCGCCAGCTAAGCTGCCCCTTGAATTCTCCCAACAACTGATGAGGCAATCGAAATGAATCCCTACCAAGCACCAGGCAGTGAACTGTCCGTTCCAAATTGTGATCATTCGGGGACGCCGGGCGAGCCCTGCTCGGCCTGTGGAAGTACGAACACTTTCTCGGACAGTGTGATCCGAGCGAAGCCAAGCCTGCTCTTCGTAATGCTCTTCGGTTGGATATTCCTGGTCATTCGGGGCGCATTCTCAATGAGAACCGATCATTGCCGTGATTGTGGGGCTTCGAGACGATACAAGACAACCGGCTCATGGGTCGCGTTGGCCTTTTTGATTCTCATCGTCGCCGGCATTGTGGCGGAGGTCCTTTCGTCCGAATCCTAGGAGCATTCGAGCGTTGGCCTTCGCTGCGGTTGCCGGTCTCACTCCTCCTTCTTCGACTCCGGCGGCGTGTAGGCCTTGCGCAGGGAATCGCGGGATTTGCGGAGTTGAAGCTTCATCGTCTCCGGGACGTTGGGGTCGTTGAGGAGGAGATCGAAGGCGTCATCGCCGGTGCCTTCGACGATTTTCGGCTTTCCATCCGGGCCGACGACGACGGCTTTGGCCCAGGACTTGCCGCCGGGGCGCTGCTTCATTTCGCGCATCATGCGCTGGGCGGCGGTTTCCTTGCCTGGCTCAGCAGTGGCGGGCGGGGGGCCGAGGGTGACGGTGGCCTGGGCCTGGCGGCCTTTGCGAAGATAGGCGCAGCTCACTTTCTGCTCAGGCATCGCATTGTGCAGCGCGTTGCGGAAGTCCTCCACGCCGGTGATGAACTTGCCGTCGAGCGTGAGCACGATGTCGTGCGCGGCGAGCCCGGCTTTGGCGGCGGGGCCGTCGGGGGCGACGAAGTCGAGCACGACACCCTGACCATCGGGAATGTCCAACTGGGCGCGCAGGCTGTCGCTCACGGGAATGCTGCGGACGCCCATCCAGCCGCCGGCGCGGGGAGCCGCGGCGGGCTTGGGGTCGGCGGGTTTGGCGTCGTCGGCCGGCTGGTCAGCCGCGGCACTGCCGTCCACAGAGACTTTGCCGTCGGGGCTGATGGTGACCGTGCGGGTGACACGCTGGCCGTCGCGCTCGCTGGTGACGGTGGTCACGGTGCCGCCGCTTCCGTCGCTGTGGCTGCTGACACTGTTGCTGATGGAGCCGGCAGTGGATTCAGGCCGGTCGCGCACTTCCACGCGGCCGTCTTTGACGACAATCTCCGCGCCGTTGCCGAGATCGAAGACCTCCGGATCGGCGGCGCGAACAGAGGTGAGGGCCGCGAGAGCGGCGACGAGTGAGAGGAGAGTGGTTTTCATTCGGTGGCGGATTCCTGGTTGGGAAGTTTCGGCAGGGCAGGGGCGGCAGGCTCTGGCTTCTTCGGATCGGCTTTGCCGTCGCCTTTTTTACGGGCCCTGGCTTTCTCGCCGAATTCCTTCTCATATTCCTCCGGCGTCAACTCGCGCACCTTTGGCTTGCCGCCATTCTTCGTCGTCGTGACGGTGATCTTCTCCTTTCCGTCCGGGCCTTTCTCGCGGGTGACCGTCGTGGTGCAGCCATTCACGCTCGTAGTCGTACTGCTCGCATTGCCGGAGGCGGATGCCTGCGCCGTGGCGTTCTCGGATTTGGATTCGCTGTGGCTCTCGTGCTTCTCGTTGTGCTCCTGCTTTCCGTCTATGCCGGGGAGTTTGAGCTTCATTTCCTCGAAGCGCTTTTGATGCTCCTTCATGTCCTCATCCATCTTCCTTTTCAACTCCTCGAATTTGGCCCCGGCGTCTCCGGCCTTGCCGTCGCCGGACTGAACGGAGCTGGATTCAGTGGTGGTTTTGGATTCAACGACCGGCTGCTGCGCGCGCAGCAGGGCAGGGGAGAGGAAGGCGGCGGTGATCAGGGCGAGTGTGGTTGTTTTCATGGGGTGTGTTTTGGTTTTGGTTTGGTTGA
>JANOZA010000860.1:0-6101 GCA_031429155.1 Verrucomicrobiota bacterium
ATGCACCAGTCAAAACAGTGGGCGTCGCGGGCCTTGGGATCATCGGGAGTCGCGTCGCGGCCAATTTGCGCGCTAAAGGATTCAACGTGCGGGTTTATAACCGAACCCCACGGGAGAATGAGCCTGGCTTCACCGAATCACTCGAGGAACTCGCCCGGGAGAGCGAGGTGATCCAGATTTTCGTCCGTGATGTGAAGGCACTGCGGGAAGTGCTGACGGCCATGTCCCCTGCCCTGACGAAGGGCAAGACCGTGATCAATTCCGCCACAGTGTCGCTCACGGCGATAAAGGAGTTGGCGAAACTGGTGAAGAAGACAGGCGCTGATTTCCTCGATGCACCATTCACAGGAAGCCGTGATGCCGCAGCGAACGCGCAACTCACCTATTACGCCGGCGGATCCACGAAAGTCCTCGAGCGGGTGCGTTCCGTGCTGGAGGCATCGGCGAAATGCATCCTGCCGACGGGTGACATCGGGACGGCCACAGTCCTGAAAATCGCTACCAACATGGTGAGCGCAGTGACGGTGCAGGCACTGGCGGAGGCGCTGGGCGTGGTGGAGTCGGCGGGCGTGCCGCTGGCGATGTTCGAGCAGGCGATGGAGCACAACGCAAACTGCTCCGGCCTCGTGCGCATGAAACTGCCGGCGATGATCCGGCGCGATTTCACGCCGCACTTTTCACTGAAGAACATGCTCAAGGACGCGCGCTATGCGCTGGCGCTGGCAGGCCAGGGTAACATGGAAGTCCCCGTGCTCACCGCGGCGGCGGCGTGCATGGCGGGTCTGGAAGCCGCGGGCCGGGGCGACGAGGATTACTCAGTGCTCGCGGAGCACTACATTGGCAAAGCCCGCAACGAATGAACCAGGTGACTGCTGAAGACTGGCACCGCCTGGAGGCGAACGGCGGCATGATTGATCTCTCCCGCTGCGTCAAACTCCAACTCACGGGGCCGGACGCTTTGCGTTATCTCAATGGTCAGGTGAGCAATGACGTCCGCCGGATCGCGGACGGGGCGACGATGCCGGCCTGCATTTGCACGCATAAGGGCAAGCTCGAAGCCTTCGTTCAGATTGCACGCAGCGGGGACCGTTTCCTCATCACGGCGGATGAATTACTGCGCGATTTTCTCCCGCTGCGGCTGGAGAAGTATCTCATCGCCGACGATGCGGTGCTGAGTGACGTGACGGAGGACTATGATCTGGTGCATGTGTTTGGCCCTCACGTCGCACCGGCTGGCCTGGCGAGTGCCGCACAGCGCATCGGGGTGCCAGGCTCGGATGTCTGGATGCCCCGTGGAGCGGCGCAGAGTCTTGCGTTCACCGCGCCGGCTTTAATCGAAACCCTGCGCATAGACCGCGGCATCCCCGCGTGGGACTCGGAACTGGCGGGCGGCATTTTGCCTCCCGAGGCGCGACTCGATGAATCGGCGATAGACTATCACAAGGGCTGCTACACCGGGCAGGAGGTGATCAGCCGCCTCCGCAGCGTCGGCCAGGTGAATCGCAAGCTGGAGCGATTCACCGTGCCCAGCGGCACAGTGGAACCGGGCTGGCCAGTCGTTTCCAGACAAGAGGATGGCACTTTCACCAATGCCGGCGGCATCACGTCCGCCTCGTGGCATCCCGTGCGACAGGAAGGCATAGCCCTGGGGTTTGTGAAGCGGAGCAGTGCCGCGGTGCCGCTGCTGGCCATGCCTCCAGGAGGCGAACCCGCGGCTGCGGTGGAAATCAGAAAGACACTTGACGATACAAAGCCTTAACCATCCAATGAGCCAACCTATGAAGCTGTTCCGCCTCCTCGTTCTGTCCGTCACTGTGTTCGCCTTTTCGTCGTGCAGCACAGTCAACAAAATCACGGACAAGACCCTCGGTGTCTTTAAGGGAAAGCCTAAGGCGGAAGATCCGGAAGCCGTGGCCTTCGAGCCCGTGATTCCCGCCGCTCAAGCACACGACACGGTGGTGATGACTGTGGACGTCAACGGATCGAAGCGGAAAGTCGTCATCCTGTTGGATGCCGCGACGGCACCGAAAGCCGTGGCCAATTTCAAGAAGCTGGCGACCACGGGATTCTACAATGGCCTCGCGTTTCACCGGGCCATCGCCGGCTATCTGGTGCAGACGGGCGATCCGGCGACGAGGAGCGACAGCAATCGCGATGCCTGGGGCCTGAGCGATGCCGGCTACCGTCTCCCCCCCGAACTGCGCGGCAAGCACGTGAAGGGTGCGCTGGCCATGGCCCGCCAGGGTCCTCTGGACGCAGCGAACAAGTCTTCGAGCGGCAGCCAATTCTATGTGATGCTGCGCAGCGACACGAAATTGGATGGCCGCTACACTGTTTTTGGGCGCGTCACGCAGGGACTTGAGGTGCTGGAGGCCGTCGGTGCCATGACCGTGGATACCAACGACTGCCCCACCCGTCGCTACGAAATCAAATCGGTGCGCCTCGTGCCTGGTGACAGCCCGGAACTCCGCCCCGAAAGCGGTTCCAAGCGCAAGACCCGGCCCGACCACGAGAAGGGTGCCATCGGGCGGTTCATTGAGAAGATTTGGTGAGAGGTGCGGGACTGCGGAGTCAATTCATCCTTCCCTTTTGATCGGACTCATGTGGAATGCGGCTCACCACCGACATGAAAACACTCCTGCTGCTCCTTTCGCTCTCCTCCGTTCCCTTGTTGCCTGCCGCCGATGACGCCGGGTTGGCGCCGCTGTTTCCAAAAGATGGCGTACCTCCAGGATGGGTCGTGAGGGACTGGGCTGATGTAAGCAAGCCCGCTCAAGGCGCTCCGGTGTGGTCTGTGAAAGAAGGCATACTTACGAGCAGTGGCGACCGGGGCTGCTGGTTCATCAGCGAGAAGGAATACGCGGACTTCACACTGGAGTATGAGTTTCGCATCGGTCCGAAAGGCAACAGCGGCCTGGCGCTGCGTGCTCCGGCGCAGGGTGATCCGGCATTCGACGGCATGGAAATGCAGATGGCGGATTTTCGCTACAATCCCGAGGCAAAACCGTCAGAACTCACCGGCGGCTTGTATCGCGCAGTCGCGCCCACGGAACAGGTGTATCAGCCTGAGCAGTGGAACAAAGTGCGCGTGAGCCTCAAGGGCAGCCACATTACCATCGTGATCAACGGCAAGACGATTCAAGACACTGATCTCGCCACGCACACCGAAAAAGTTCTCCGCCACGACGGCAAGGATGCTCCCACTATAAAAGACCGGCCGCGGAAAGGCCGGATCGGTTTTCAAAACCTCAGCCGTGACGGCGGGCAGGTTCAAATCCGTGGAGCGATGATCAAAGAAGAGTAGATCTCACTTCAGTCCTTCTTCGCCCAGCCGCCGGAAAGCTGGCGGTGGGCTTCAGACTCAGCCTCAGTGAGGTGATCCTGGAAATCCCCGGCAGTGGTATCAATCTCTGGCAGCGGACGACTGCACGGGCGGATGATGGCGAGCCCATTCTGCACGAGAAGAAGCGCGATGTTTTGCAGCCGCGGCTTGGCCGCATCGGCGTCGCTGGCATAAACAAAGCAAAGAAAAGCGCCGTCAGCAGGATCCTTCTCCCAGCGCGTGGCGATGCGAAAAGGAACCGCTTGAAGCATGTTCAGCGTGAAGTCGCGGGCCTCGACGGCAAGTTCGCGCAGACGGTCCTCGGTTTTCAGTGAGAAGTGATCCATGAACTCGCGAATGGACTCCGGACTGCCGCCGTTTATTTGGACGGTCTGTGCCCAGTAAAGGCGGAAAAGGTGTGATCCCTGTGGGGTGGCCAGACGGAAGGTATCTCCATCGTTCGCGGTATCGTCTTCCAGGCGGCAGTCGGTTACGACCTGGTATTCACTCTTCGGCTTGCCGTCTTCGCCAAGCGGAATGGACGGCGTCACCGTGCCATGCGCCGCAGGCCTGGCCTGCCCGCCGGAGGCAGCAGGTTCGGTCGTGTGCGGCACGGCGCGCTCACCAGCGTTTCGCTTCAATGCCCATGCCGCGATGATGAGCACAGTCATGATTAGCAATGTCAGACCCACCGTGTAACTGGTGCTCTTGTCCTGGTGAGGCGGAATGGGTTCGTCCATGTGTGGAGGGTGCCCCCACAATGCCTTTCACCCGGAGCGGATGCAATCCGTTTTGCCGACATCTCCCGGAACAACACGATACCGCCGACTGCCGCTGTCCGGCTTTCCAGGACCGTTTATCACTGGCAAGGCACGGGCGACAACTGCCACAGAAAATGCCTGGAGCTTGCGTAAACCTGTCTTAGAATCGCGACCCGCATCCGGTTGCCCCCCATTCATCGGCTTTTCGGCTGCACTTAAACCAAATCACACCACACCACACATGAAATACAAATTCGCCACCGCCGCTGCGGTGCTCTGCACCGTCCTTCCTTCCCAGGGCTTCATCAAAGTGGAAAGCAAAAGTACGCTAAACAAAGACGGCTCGGCCAAGTTCTCCACCACCATGGAACTCGACCTCTCCGGCCCCCTCGCAATGATGGGCCAGGCCGGCGGCAAGAATCCCCTGGGCGACGGCAAAGAAATGCTCGTCCAAATGATGAAAAGCATGGGCGGCAATGTGGATGTCTGGAGCGACGCCAAAGCCGAGACCACCAAAGGCGGTGCCACCCGCGTCACCGTGGCCGGATTCACCAAAGACTGGCGTGCGATGGCTGATTTGAAAAAGACCATGGCCGCCACGGGCCAGAGCCCCATCCCCCTCGACGACATTCCTGAATTGAAGTTCATGGACATGAAGGACGATACCGCCGGCAACACCATCATCACCATGGCCGGACTCGATGATCTCGGCAACATTCTTGAGGCCGCCCGCAAGTACGCCATCAAGGAAGGCAAGCAGCCTAAGGAAGGCGATATGAAAGTGGACCAGGACGAAATCGCCCAGGGACTCACTCAAGTGCGCGGCCAGTGGGCAGGCATTAAGGGGATTGTCGGCACCTTCGTGAAGGGCATTTCCATTAAGAGCGAAATCCAGGTCAGCGGCACCATTACCTCCAGCGAAGTCTTCAAGAAGACCGGAGAGAACAGCGCCACCTTCACCTTCACGGGTGACCAGCTCCTCAGCCTCGCCGACAAGATAATCGAGGACGAAGACCTCCCGTCCAAGATCGTTGAGATGGCCAAAGAAGTGGAAGCCAACTTTGACAATGAAAAATCCACTGCTGCGGTGAAGACCTTCATCGAGCCATACCTTAAGGAAGTTTACGGCGGCAGCGCCAACCCGAAGATCGTCATCAAGCCCGGTGCCGACGCATTCGATTACGCTGCTGAGACTGGAAAAGCCAAAGCGGCTCAGTCCAGCGAACTCAAATCGCTCATCGAACAGTCCTCCAAGGCCGACAAGGTGAAGCTGCCTACGCCTGACAAGTCGGCTGAGTAATCAGCAGTGACCCCAGACATTCCCATATCCGCAGCGGCGGAGTCCGGCGACGGACTCCGCCGTTTTGCGCGGCACTTGTCGCTTCCGGAGTTTGGCCCCGAAGCCCAGGAGAAGCTCCGGCGCAGCACGGTGCTGTGTATTGGCGCAGGCGGACTCGGTTCTCCGGCGCTCATGTATCTCGCGGCTGCGGGAGTCGGATGCATTCGCATCGTGGATGATGACACGGTGGATCTCACCAATCTTCAGCGGCAACTCCTCTTCACCGACGCTGATATCGGAAAACCAAAAGCTGATGCCGCGGCTGCGCGGCTGCGCACCATTTATCCCGATATCCGCGCTGAACCGCACCGCACCCGCTTCATCGCCGCCAATGCCCTGGCACTCGCCGCCGGCTGCGATCTCATCCTCGACGGCAGCGACAATTTCCCCACGCGCTATCTCAGCAACGACACCGCGGTGCTGCTCGGCATTCCAAATGTCTATGGCAGCATCTTTCGCTACGAAGGCCAGGCCAGCGTCTTCGCGCCGTCGCTCGGCGGGCCGTGTTATCGCTGTCTGTTCCCTTCCCCGCCCGCGCCCGGCACGGTGCCTACCTGTGCGGAAGGCGGCGTGCTCGGTGTGCTGCCAGGACTCATCGGCACCATTCAGGCGACGGAGGCTATCAAACTCCTCACCGGCACCGGCACGCCGCTCACCGGACGGATGATTCATGTGGACA
>JANOZA010000861.1:0-4621 GCA_031429155.1 Verrucomicrobiota bacterium
GCCGACGAGGATCTGATTTGGGTTCAGTCCCAATCCCTCCGCCGTAACCTCCGCCATTAGCTTGGCGTCGCGGATACCGCGAGGCCCGGTGCAGGCATTAGCGTTGCCGCTGTTGATGATCACTGCACGAATGTCACCGGAACGCAGATGGGCCTGACACACCTTCACAGGCGCGGCTTTTACTTTGTTGGAAGTAAACGCAGCCGCAGTGACGGCCGGGACTTTGGAATAGATGAGCCCCAGATCGAGTCGCAGCTTCGCCGCATTCTTGATGCCGCACGCGACGGCACTGCACACGAAACTCTCGGGAGCGGCGACGCCGCCTTCCACGATGCGATAAGGACTGTTCTTGGATGCCATAAGACTCAGCGGCATAAAGGGCTCATCAAAGGAATGCAAGTCTCGCGCTTACAGAAATTTCCTTAACACCTGCGAAACGAGTTCGATGTCACATACGGATTTGCTCGCAGTGTGATCGCTTGCATGTTTCATGGATCATGTCCGCCGCGCCCCGTCACCTTCTTGCCGTATTTCTGAAGTTCCCTGAACCGGGACGCGTGAAGACGCGTCTGGCCGCGGAAATTGGGGATGAACAGGCGGCGGCTGTGTATCATGAACTGGTCGCGAAGACACTGTGCTATCTACCGTGGGGATATGTGGATGTATGGCTGTGCTTCGATCCTCCAGAGCACTCAGCCGAGGTGCAGGAATGGCTCACACCCATGATTCCGTTTCAGGGGCGTGCGCAGTTTGTGCCTCAGTCTTCCGGTGATCTCGGCGATCGGATGCGTGCAGTGATGGAAGCGGCCTTCCGACAATCGGACACGGCGAGCCTCACATTCGTCGGCACCGACTGCCCCGACATGCGATGGCCCGTGTTTATCATCAGGCAGAGGATGCGGGATGAAAAAATTGACGCTGTTTTTGGTGCGACGCTGGACGGTGGCTACTACCTTCTGGCGATGCGGCGTCCATGTCCGGAGCTGTTTAGAAACATCCCCTGGAGCACGGAGCACACCCTTGGCGCCAGCCTTGAGGCTGCAGAGCTTGCCGGCCTCAAGGTTCACCTCCTGAAGGGCAAGTTGCGTGACATTGACACCCTCGACGATCTCCAGCATTGGAGAACAAATGAACATTACCGAAGTCACGACGCCATTTCGCCTGCGCCCCCTCTACATGGAGCGGGTATGGGGTGGACGTATGTTGGCAAATCTCTATCACCGTGAATTGCCAAACGGCGGGCCCGTTGGTGAGAGTTGGGAAGTCGTGGACCGCCCGAACGAACAAAGCGTAGTGAACGACGGACCGCTCGCGGGACTGACATTGCATGAAGTTTGGGAGAAGCATCGTGTCGCGGTTTTTGGTGAGCATGCGCCGTCAGCGGAGAGGTTCCCGTTGCTGGTGAAGATCCTGGATGCCCGCGACAAACTCAGTATTCAGGTGCATCCTCCCGAGGACGTTGCGGTGAAGCTCGGTGGTGAACCGAAGACGGAGATGTGGTTCATCGCCAAAGCCGACGAGGATGCGGCATTGTATATTGGCGTGAAGCCCGGCGTGGACCGCGCCGCTTTCGCGGCGGCTATCCAAGACGGCACCGTCGCCGAGGTAGTGCATCGGCTGCCGGTGAAGGACGGCGACTTCATCTTCGTTCCCAGCGGGCGGCTTCATGCCATCGGCGCAGGGCTGGTCATTGTCGAGATCCAGCAAAACAGCGACACCACCTATCGGGTGTTTGACTGGAATCGCGCCGGACTGGATGGCCAGCCGCGTGCGCTGCACGTGGAGGAATCACTCCAGTGTATTGATTTCACTGACACCGCACCAGAAATGGGCACAGGCGATGGTAGTATTCTCGTGAATTGCCCGGACTTCATCGTGGAGCGCGTCGCACTTGCAGAGGAATCTTCGATGAAGTGGGGCCGCGCCGGGGAATTCTCGATCCTTACCGTAGTGCAAGGTACGGCGATGTGGGATGGCTTGCCGCTGCGCACGGGCGATTTCGCCATCGTGCCGGCGTGCCTCACGGCGCGCGAACGGGGCATCCGGACCGAACTGGGCGCGGTGCTGCTGAAAACAGGATTTGGAGGCACGAGATAGCAGAGGCTTGCGCCACGCCGCCGGGCGTGCTTTGGAGAGCGCCTCTAATTCCTTATGAGCAACTCTCCTCTCAAAATAGCCGTTCTCCCCGGCGATGGCATCGGTCCTGAAGTCATGGACGCCTCCCTGAAAGTCGTCGAAGCCGCCGGTGCAAAGTCCGGCCTGACCTTTGCCTTCGATCACCAGCTTGTCGGGGGCGCAGCCATTGATGCGAAAGGCAAAGCACTGCCGGCGGAAACTGTGGCGGCGTGCGAAGCCGCTGACGCCATTCTTTTCGGCTCTGTCGGTGGTCCCAAGTGGGAGAAGCTCCCGCCGAACGAACAACCGGAGCGCGGCGCATTGCTGCCACTGCGGAAACACTTCGGCCTTTTTGCCAATCTCCGGCCGAGCGTGTGTTTTCCGAGCCTGACACATGCCAGTCCGGTGAAGAACGAACTCATCGAGGGTGGATTCGATGTCCTCTGCGTGCGGGAACTCACCGGCGGCATTTACTTCGGTCAGCCGAAGAGCCGCGGCATGGTGGACGGTGAAATGACGGCTATTGATACCATGGTGTATAAGCAGAGCGAGATCGAACGCATCGCGCATGTCGCCTTCAAAGCCGCGCAGGGACGCCGCAAATTCGTGACCAGCATAGACAAGGCGAACGTGTTGGAGAACGGCCTGCTCTGGCGCGCCACTGTCGAGGAGGTGGCAAAGAGCTATCCTGACGTGAAACTGGCGCACCTCTACGTGGACAACGCCGCCATGCAGCTTATCCGGCGTCCGAAAGAATTCGATGTGGTTCTGGCCGAGAATTTGTTCGGCGACATCCTCAGCGACGAGATGGCCATGATCGCCGGCAGCCTCGGCATGTTGGCCAGCGCCTCTCTGGGGCGGCAAAAGGACGGCGGACTTTACTTTGGATTGTATGAGCCCAGCGGCGGCAGCGCGCCGGACATCGCCGGCAATGGCATCGCGAATCCCATCGCTCAGATTCTCTCTGCCGCGCTCATGCTGCGCTTCTCCTTCGGCAAGGAGGCTGCGGCTGCCAGCATCGAAGCCGCAGTTCGCCGGACGATAGATGATGGTTTCCGCACTGGAGACATTTTCACTTCCGGCGACGGCGTGAAACGCGTGAACACCGTGGAGATGGCGGCGGCGATTACCGAGCGGCTGTAAGGCCGGCGGCCTTCAAACCCGGTGCCGCGGCCAGCAGAGTGCGCGTGTAGTCGTGCTCGGGAGCGCTCATGATGCGCTCCGTTTCCCCCAGCTCGACAATTTGTCCTGACTGCATCACGGCGACGCGGTCGGCGATGAAGCGGACGACGCCGAGGTCATGCGAAATGAACATCATCGTGAGACCGAGGTCCCGCGTGAGGCTGAGGAGAAGGTTGATGATCTGACTCTGAATGGAGACATCAAGCGCGCTGACGGGCTCGTCGGCGAGAAGGAGCTTTGGCTTTGGCGCGAGAGCGCGGGCAATGGCGATGCGCTGGCGTTGACCGCCGGAGAACTCGTGGGGGTATTTCAGTGCGGCGGAAGGATTGAGACCGACGCGCTGCATGAGGGTGGCGACCTGATTCTTCAATTCCTCACCAGCCAGTTTGCCGGACCGCGCCTGGATGGCTTCCGCGAGAGTGCTGAAAACGGTGAGGCGCGGATTGAGTGAAGCGTAGGGATCCTGGAAGACCATCTGAAAGTCAAGCCGCGCGAGGCGAAGGGCCGCTGCATCAAGATGGGAAAGATCGCGCCCCTCAAGAAGAATGCGTCCCGACGTAACCGGCTGCAATTGCATGATGGCCCGGGTCAGCGTCGTTTTGCCGCAGCCGGATTCGCCGACGAGGCCGATGATTTCACCGGGAGCGATTTCAAACGAAACGCCATCCACCGCGCGGTTGGGTTCGCAGGGCTTGGCAAAGAGACCGCGCTTCTTTGAGAAATGGACGGCGACGTTATCCAGTGTCAGCAGGGCACTCATGCTGCGCTCCTTTCCATGCAGCCTGGGCAGTTTTGCACCCAGTGACCGGGCGCGGCTTCGACGAGTTCCGGCTCGCGATCCGTCAGGCACAGGTGGCCGTGCTCCGCATTCCGCACGCGAAAGGCACAGCCCGCACCGAGGCGCGCCAGATCCGGCGGCATTCCTGGAATAGTGTAGAGTGTGGTGCCTTTCATCTGAAGTGCAGGAATGCTGCGCATCAGCGCGCGGGTGTAAGCGTGCCGCGGACGGCGGAAGAGTTCCTCAACGGGCGCTGCCTCCACAAGACGACCCGCATACATGACGTTCACGTAGTCGCAGACCTCACTCACGACAGCGAGATCGTGCGTGATCAGAATCACGGCAGTGCCGAGCGCACGCTGGCGGTCCTTGATCAGATCAAGCACCTGCTTTTGGATCGTGACATCCAGCGCCGTAGTCGGTTCATCCGCAATGAGCAGTTCCGGCCGCGTGATCATGCTCATAGCGATCATGACGCGCTGTCTCATTCCGCCGGAAAACTCGTGCGGGTATTGCCGGATGCGTTCTTCCGGGTCCTTGATCCCC
>JANOZA010000862.1:0-3855 GCA_031429155.1 Verrucomicrobiota bacterium
CAAAAAAAATGCCCGCCGCTTTCGCGACGGGGATTCCGATTAGATTTTCTGTGACAGGGTATTACCAGCGATCGCCGCCGCCGCCACCACCACCACCGCCGCCGCCTTTGCCGCCGCGGCTGAAACCACCTTTGCCGCCGCCGCCGCCGCCGCCACGGCGATCACCGCCGTAGCCACCGCCGCCGCCGCCGCCGCCGCTTTTGCCGCCGTAACCGCCACGGGCACCGCCGCCGCCGCCACCGCCGCCACCGTAGGAGGGACGCTCCTCACGCGGACGGGCTTCATTGATGGCCAGGGTGCGGCCGTTCCATTCTTTACCGTTCCATTCTGCAATGGCTGCATTCATGGCGGTATCGGAATCCATCGTGACAAACGCAAATCCACGGGGACGGCCGCTGTCGCGGTCATTCGGGAGATGGATGTCGGTCACGGTTCCAAACTGGCTGAAGAGATCGCGCAATTCAGCTTCTGTGGCGGTGAAGGGGAGATTCCCCACGTACATTTTCGTATTCATTTATCTTTGTCTGTTTTCTTATCGGACCGCTGTGATGATCGCGGGCTGAGTCCAGGAGTGGAATCTTACTCACCCTCGAATACTGGACTCTATGGTGAACTGCCGTTGCCACCTCTTATGCAGGCAGTCGCGGCCCTCCTTTGCCGCCGGTTCAGAATGGATGCAAGCGGTATAAACCACGGGAATCTCTACCGCCTCCTAAGCGCCCCGGGGCAGAAATATCGCAGCCGGGGCTGGCTTGGCGGGCTCGACTGGATCGTTACTCTCCTTACGGGTGACCGAATAAGTGACTGTGCCGGCGAAGAGCAGGACGAGGACTATAAGGATGATCCATGCGGCGGTGTCCATGCGTTTATGCCGCGCAAAACCAGGGGGCAGGATCAGAAGGGAGATCTGGAAGATGAGGGCGAATATACCCAGCAGTCCGAGAATCAGATAAAACCACGAGGCGGTGATCTTAAACGATTCCCCGAGCACCCCGCCGATGGATGGTGCGAGTATCGCCAGCACGAGGAGCCGGGGCCAGCCAATGTTTTGAATGCGGAGCACGGAGAGGCAGGTGCCTCCGATGAACAGGATTACCAAAATCGAGATGTAGAGGACGAGGAAATCTCTGACGAGGCTTTCGTAATTAAAGGCGTCGAGGTTGCGGTTCGGCAATCTCATCCAGAAGAAGGCGACCAGCAGAAGGATGGCTACCACGAAGAGGATAAAGCCGCCGAGAATAAACCACAGTCTCCCAATGCCTCCGGTCTTTCTGTGCCGCACGACGGTCCGGTGGCCCACAGGCGCGTGTGGTGTGGCGTAGGGATTCGCCGACGTTGCATGCTGAGGCCGGTAGGTGGCGTGAACCACTCGCGGTGTCGCAGGAGCAGCCGGGAGTTTCACCCCGCCGGCGCTGAGCACTGCGGCTGCGGCCTTCCAGCCGGTGCCGCTTTCCTCGACGACCCAGGCATCGGTCGGAATCGCGTGGATTTGGCAGAGCCGGTCCAGTTCACTGAAAACCACCGGCCCGGCAGTCGCGCCGCGGGCATCCTGGTAGAAGTATCGCAGCACCCGCGCGAGTGGCGTCCAGTCTTCTCCGCCGGCGGGGACGACGAGTGTCGCCAGGGACAGGCTTCCGCTGTTCATCATAGCGCACAGTGTTTCCAGGGGCTCCGGTCCGGAGGTGGTGGCGTCAGCGGTGAGGTAAAAGTACTTCATGCGTCAGGAATTGCCGGATTTCCCGCGCGACGTCAACATTTGAGACGGAAAAACTTACTCACTTCGCTCCGCCGAGCTGGCAGATGCGGCGATACTCAGCAGCCGTGAGGGGCGTGATGGAGAGCCGGTTGCCGCGGCGCAGGATAAGAAGTTCCGCCAGCGCCGGATCGGAGCGCAGGGTGTCGAGCGGCACAAAGCGCCGGAAGTCTTTGGCCCACGCGACATCCACGAGCTGCCAGACGGGTTTTTCATGCGACGCCTTCGGGTCGAAGTATTCGCTGCCGGGCTGGAATTGCGTGGGATCGGGATAGGCTTCGGAGGCGACAGTCATCGCGCCGGCGATGCCGGGCTCCGGGCAACTGGAGTGGTAAAAGAGGGCGGCGTCGCCCAGGCGCATGGCGTCGCGCATGTAATTGCGCGCCTGGTAGTTCCTCACGCCGCTCCACGGTTCGTGCCCGCCGGGGCGGGCTTTGAGATCGGCGAATGAGAAGACGTCGGGTTCAGACTTAAAGAGCCAGTAATTCATGTGTTCAGAGCTGGTAGCGTCGCTGGAGCAGTTGCCGCAAACTCCGAATCCATCCGGGCAGCAATGGCTCGGTGCCGGCGCGAAAGCGGACGACCCCGCTCTGGCCGTGCAGAAGTTTCACTCCGCTGTCCGCGTCGAGCGTGACCTTCACCATGTAGAATGGCTCTGCAGCGCGGCGTCCGCTGGAATCCTCGGCCATGACGGGGATGTCGCCGCCGCCTTTCGCACCGAGCGAGGCGGATGGCAGGATGTTTCGTCCGCCGGGAATCACTTTCATTGTGGAGGTGATCTCCGTATCCGCCTGGCCGCGGATACGGGCGCTGATGTCGGTGAGAGTAATAGCCGGATCCGAGAGCGGCCCCGCATCTTCCTGGGGAACGACGCCGGTGAGCAGATAATTGCCCGGCTCCACGATAAGCCCCAGCGGCGTGCCGCGCGGGATCCACATGTCCTTCATGGAGTCGGCGTGCAGGAAACTCCAAATGCCGTCCTGCTTCGCCGTGACTTTCAGTGAGGCCAGTTCGCTTTCGAGTTCCGTCAGGTTTTCGCGTGTCGCGGCCAGTCTCTTTTCCAGCGGCAGAATGGACGGCGGCTCCTGACTTCTGGCGTAGCGCAGGCGCGCCTCGACTTCCGCTTCCACTGCGAGAACCTGCCGGATGCGTGATTCCAATTCCGGATTCCGCAGAATCACGAGCACGTCGCCGGCCTTCACCGTGGCTCCCGGCCTACCATTTACGGAACTGACATATCCAGCAGTCTCCGTCGTGAGCGGGGTGAAATGCGCGGCCTCGACGATGCCATTCGCCACCAGATGCCGGGGCCACGGAAAAAACTGGAGGAAGCTCAGCACGCCGGCGACGATGCCAACAGTGGTCCAGACCGCGCGCCTGCGATGCTTGTCCAGTTCGGCATGGGTCGCCAGATAGCGGATGAGACGGAAGGCGGGAGCGATGACCCAGCCAAAGACGCACGCCGCCGCCATGATGAGTCCGATGATCAAAAACTGATCGGCCACAAACAGCAGCACCGCGGCGAAGACGAAGACCCGGTAGATGCCACTCGTGATCCCGAAAACCGTCAGCCACGCGCGCTCTTTGGAATTGGCAGCCGGCCCGCGTGATTTCTTCAGGCCCCAGACCCCCCGTTTCCAGAGATGCTTGAGATGCAGCCCGGCTCGCTGAGCCAGGTTCGGCATCCCGAGGAGGTCCGTCAGAATATAGTAACCGTCGAAGCGCAGGAGCGGGTTCAGATTGAACAACAGCGTGCTGACCGACGTGATGAACATGATGTTGTAGCAGACGGCATTCATGCCGCCGGGACTCGTGCGCGCCCAGAGCATCGCGCACAGCGCAGCGAGGAACACTTCCACGATCATGCCCGCGGCACCGACCAGAATCCGTTGCCGCCGGCTGCGGAGCGACCATGAAGAAGTGACGTCAACATACGGCACCGGAGTGAACACGAGAAGCATCACGCCAAGCGTATGCACTTCGCCGCCGAACTTCCGGCAAAAATAGGCGTGCCCCATTTCATGCAGGAGCTTGGAGAATATGAGCGCGACGTAGAACCAGCCGAGATTTTGCGGCGCGAGCACCGACTTCCCCTGCGCCAT
>JANOZA010000863.1:0-4024 GCA_031429155.1 Verrucomicrobiota bacterium
GGGACAGCACTGCGCCGAATCGCCGGGGCAGACCTCGAAAATCACAACTCGACCCCCCAACGATTTTAGTGGATCAGCCGCCGTCTCTACGGGGGAGGCTCGCCCGTGTTTTCTGGCCTATGGGATGCCAGTGAACAAAATAAAACTCGAGCTGAACAGCAAATCCGATGCGGAGCTGCTGATATTCGGCAAAAACCACGACACCAAAATGACGGGGAACGCTACGTTTCCCGCACCGGTGCCCCCAGCCGGCACGTTTGACCTCAAACTGACGGCCTATGAAGACGCCCTCACGGGAATCGCGGGTCTGCTCAACGATCTGGACGGGGCCTACGCCCTGCGGGACGCCGCCCGGATCGAACTGGAGAACGCCCTGCGCGACCGCGCCAGCCATGTGGAGACGGTCTCCGCAGGCGACGCCACCCTCATCGCCAGTGCGGGCTTTGAGATCGTCGGCCCCGCCTCGCCCATCGGCGTGCTGCCCGCCCCGCTCAACCTCCGCGCCACTCACGGCGTGAATGCGGGCGATCTCATGATCCGCTGGAAACGGGTCAAAGGCGCCGGCAGCTATATCCTCGAATGCCGCGAGCACAGCCCTGTGCTGGGCGCGTGGCAACTGGTGAAAATCGTCACCCGCGCGGGATACACCGTGACCGGCCTCGTGACCGGAAAGGAATACAGCTTCCGCGTGCGCGCCGTCGGCACCGCCGGCGAGGGCCCCTGGAGCGACGAAGCGGTGAAAAACGCTCCGTAATTAAATAAGCATACAGACCCGGTAACGGGGAGCGGCGGCACCCGCTGCTCCCTGTTATCCGGGTGCTGTCAGCCCGGTTCCCTCCATCAGTCCCACAACCTTCCACTTTCCACTTTTATGGCCTTTAACCCACTACTTCCCACCGACTTCAGTCTCATAATCGCCGCCGAACTCCGCAGCCAGTTCACCGGTCTGAAAGCCCACATTGATGCCGTGCCCGCCGTGACCGGCACGCAGGTGGACTCCGTCACCCTCGGCAGCGGCACGTCCGTTTCCGTGGCACTCATCGCCGGCGTCCTGCACTTTGACTTTATGTTCCAGCCCGGCCCGGCCGGGGAGGTGACGCAGGCGCAGTTGTCCAATGACCTCTCCAACACCGCAAACCAGGCGATGCTCAACACCCTGCCTCAGACCTCGGCGAACTCGAACGGTGTGGCCTTGCTCAGCCAGCCAGTGAGCGACCCGCCGACGCATGCGGAGGTGCAGGAGAACCGGGATAAGCTCAATGAACTAATCAATGCGCTACGGCGGTAGGCAGTGCAGATCCGTGCCCGGGAGCCGCGAAGCCGTAACAATGAGGTCAAAATCTACCGCAGGCAGACCGCGGCCTCAGCTCAGGATGAAGGGAATGCCCATCTCTTCGAGTACTTTCTTTTCCCTCGCCAGATACTGGTCGCCCAGTTTCGCGAGGGCGTCGCTGGCGCGGAATTCCTTGAGAAACGCGTTCACTTTGAGCCGGAGTTCGTCGTTCCCTTTTTTGATGCCGATGGCCCAGACTTCTTCGCGGAAGGGCTGGAGGATAGCCCTGGTTTTAGCCTGATTCATTTCCCAGTGCCGGAAGATGGAGAGCTGATCGTAGATAAAGACGTCGCCACCGCCACTGGCGACTTCCTTGACGCAAAAGACCTCATCCTCCCGGGGGTCTATTTTCGCATCAGGCAGTTCTTCCCTGACGTAGTTCTCCCCGGTCGTTGCCAGTTTGACGGTGACGCGGAGACCTGGCTTTTTCAAATCCGCCGCTGTCTTGATCGGCGAATCTTTGGCCACCAGCATGGCGATGGCCGTGAAGGCATAGGGGTCGGAGAAATCAAAGGACTCGCGGCGCTTCTTCGTGTCCGTTATGGCTGAAATCGCGAGACGCCCGCAAGAAGACAGACCTGAATACAGCTAAGATAAGGGGGGGGATCGCTGAATTTGAACCGGCTTTGAACCGGGAACTGCCGCGAAGGAAGGGCTTAACTTAGCGCCATTCAGGACAGACCCTGGCCCCGGACCGCTTGGCCCTGCCCCCCCCCATATCCGGCTCACTGCGCCGGCTTGTTCACGGGGCGGATGAACCTGGCGAGAATGAGGCCCACGAGCATGCCTTCGATGAGGTGGTCGGCGGTCATGATGAGGAAGTTGCTCAGGGGGCTGTGGAACCAAATCCAGAAGGGGCCATCGCCATTGATGCTGACGAGGAGATAGGCCATGACGCAAAAGACGACGCGGCAGCGGAAGCAGTCGCGGCTGAGGTGGCTGAGCATCGTGCTGAGGATGACGGCGGCGAGAAAGGCGCGGAGGAAACCAAGGACCATGGGACCGGCCATGTTCATGCTGGTGGGCGCAGGGCGGACAATGGCCCAAATGAAGGGACCGCTCTGGAGCTGATCCTCGATGCGCTTCATGCCGGCTTCGTCAGACATGCTTTCGGCGCCTTCGGGCACCATGTAGATGCCTTGTTCCGTGGCTCCGGCTTTGACGGCGTCGGCGACGGCGGCGCTGTTCTTGAACTTCATGGGATTGTGCCACGGCAGTATGGTCCATGAAATGAAGCCCCACAGGAAGGCGACAACGGCGGCGATGAGGGAGGCGGTGAGGATGCGTTTCCAGTTCATGGGCGGGAGAGTGGACGCGATGGGGAATGGTTGGCAAGTCCGGCTGTGCGGGACGCGCACACGGGCCTGCGTCTCCACTCGGCAGTTGCTACGGCCATGAGTTCCCCTGAAAGACCCGGAATGAACGAAGACGCTTTCCGGACTCCAGCCTGGCTCCTCATTGGAATGACGCGCAGTATGCCAGGGGTGCTGGAATATGCGGATGGACGTCTCGCCTATAGCAATGAAGACGGGCGCGTGTTTGAGGTGTCGCTGGCTGAGGTAACGGGGATCACGTTTCCATGGTATTACTTCAGCGGCGGCGTCAAATTCACCGTGGGAGCGCAGCACTACCGGCTTTCCTTCGTGCGGCCGAATGATGCCAGTGATATTCCCGCGCGTCTGCTGGCGGGAACTGAGGCGGGAGGCCCCTTCGCCCTGCTCACCGCTGGTCGGAAGCTCGGCGACATCGGTGAAGGCCGCCGGGCCGGCAAAGCGTGGAAAGCGATCCTCGCCCGACCGCAGCAATCGGACTGAGCGGTGGACATCGCAGGCTGGATGCCACGGGGGAACAGACGACAGGCGATGCGTCCTCCGTTCGCGGGATTCAGTCGAGGAGCAGCGGCGATGATTTTTTGCCGTCACGAAACTGAAAGTGCTCGATGGCGTAGATCAGGTTGGCGGCGAATTCCGGTGAGAAGGGTTTGCTGTGGGCGATGAGGTCACTCAGCCAGTTGTCCCGGAACTCATCGAGTCCCTCGTCCGATTTTTGGAACCGCTTTTTGAATTCCCGTTCCTTGATGGGCTGGATTTCGATGAGAAAGAAAAACTGAGGCTTGCCGCCCCTGGTCAGTTCCCTGACGAAGGCCAGTGGCGTGATGTTTTTGACATGACGGCGCTCCAGTCCGGTCTCGCGCTGGAACTCCCGGAGCATCTCGTCCTTCGCATAGGCGACGAGTTCCGTGAGGCGACGGGCTTGATGCTCGACGGAGGAGATTCCGTGCTCCTTTCGATGCTCAACTTCATCAGCCGTGAGAGGAGGCTCAACAACACCGCTGGTGGTGGCCAGCATGTCTTCGAAGACGCCATCCGAGCGCCGGCGCAGTTTCATAAAGAACTGCTTCCGGCGGTTCTTGCCCTGGAAGAAGCAGACCGCCGAGACGCCGATGGAATTGACCATGAGCGATTCATCAAACGGGCGCAGACTGCGTTCCGGCCCCATATCCTCTACCCTCAGGGTGTGCTTTCCTGGCAGCGGCAGGTCCGCATCGAGAGTGAGATTAGTGCGCACCTGGTCGAAGTAACGGGCCCGCTCCAGCGTGGCGTGCCATCCTTCCCCGCGCTTGTTTTTCAGGAGACGCTTCACGCGCAGGACGGGACCGTTGAAGGTCTTGCCTTTTTCAGCTATGAACCG
>JANOZA010000864.1:0-3341 GCA_031429155.1 Verrucomicrobiota bacterium
CGGCACAGTGGTCTGGCCGTGACCGTTCCATCCCCACGCCACCACACTCCCATTGGTTTTCAAGACCACGGTGTGAATACTTCCCGCCGCAATGGCCATTACTCCACTCTGCGCCTCCACAGGCACCGTTGCTTGGCCGCAACAATTGTCCCCCCACGCCACCACCGAGCGGTCGTTTTTCAACCCCACGGTATGGTATCCTCCCGCCGCGATTGCTATCACTTCGCTCTGCGCTGCCACCGGCACAGTGGTCTGGCCGTGACCGTTCCATCCCCACGCCACCACACTTCCGTTGGTTTTCAAGACCACGGTGTGAGCATTTCCTGCCGCAATGGCCATCACTCCGCTCTGCGCGGCCTCGGGCACATTCGTTTGGCCGGAAAAATTCGCTCCCCATGCCACCACTGCGCCCGGAGTCGCCGCCTGAGCGGTGCCAGCTCCGAGCCTGGCGCACAGGAGGAGCAGCGCCAGCGTGGCAAAACAGTTGGCGGAGGGATGTTTGGCTGGCATCATTCGCCGCAAGGTCGGAGTGGCAGACTGGCGGCAAGCGTTCAGGCTTTTCTGTGAGTTGTCCATACACCCTGCAATGCGAAATGCCGGGTAGAAAAAGGGACAGCAGAGTGAGGATATTTTGCGAATCACGCCGTGTTGGCGCATCTGGTTTCCTTCGTCCCTCAACGGGTAGGGATAGTGGGCAAGGCACCCGGATTTGGGCGGGGGATGCGATCCGCGAAAAACCTTTGGGCGATTTGCGTCCACGCATCCGTTGAGGCGCTTTGAGCCACCGCGCCTTTCAACCGCAACAACTCCTCGCGGCTGACGAGCGCGGTTGTGTGTTGTGCGGCGAACCGTTGACCGCCGAGCGCTTCCGCCAATTCCGGCACCCAACCCGGCACGGGCAAGACTCCGCGCGGGACTTCCCAGACACGGAGATTCCCTTTGGCATCAGCACTCGCTACCCGCTGGCCGTCTGGCGAAAAAAGAGCCAGCCGCACAAACCCTTCACCGTGACGAAGGAATTCCGTCAAACCCAGTCCAGTCTCAGCATCCCAGACACGGGCAGAACCATCATCCGACGCCGTCACCACTCTGTCCCCCTTCGGACTGAAGCAGGCCGAGCGGACGTCATCTTCATGCACCATCGGATCGGTGTGCGCTTGCCCGGTGGCAACGTCCCAGATTCGTGCTGTGCCGTCCGAAGAACAAGTGAGAATCCTCCCGCCGTCCGGGCTGAATTCAACCCTCGTTACGCTCCTGGGATGCTGCACGCTCATGATCAGTTCACCCGTTTTCGCGTTCCAAATTCTGGCATGGTTGTCGGCGGAAGCCGTGGCCAGAAATTTTCCGTCCGGGCTAAAAACAACCTGTTCGACATGATCGAGATGCACGAGCGGCTGCGTAATGGGCTGGCCGGTGCGGGCATTCCACACTCGCGCCGTGTTGTCACGCGATCCGGTTGCGACCTGGCTTCCATCGGGGCTGAAGGCCACGCCCCATATCTGATCCTTGTGTTCCAATGGAGGAGTGACCGGCTGGCTCGTACTCACATTCCACACGCGTGCGGTGTTATCCTTGGAGCCGGTCAGCACCTGCGTTCCATCAGGGCTGAACACGGCCAAGTAAACTCCACTATCGTGTTTCAACGGCGTTCCCAGGCGCTGGCGGGTTTCAGTGTTCCAAAGCTGGGCTGTCTTGTCCGCAGAAGCGGTTACGATGGTTTTTCCGTCCGGACTGAATCGTGCGGTATTGACGGACCGACGGTGTTGAAGCGGTTCTCCGACCGAATGTCCGGTCCGCGCGTCCCAGACCTGAACTGTCCCGCTTTCCGCCGCTGTAATTAACCACTGTCCGTCCGGACTGAACTGCAGGTCGTGCAAGTGCCCGGCTTGAAACAGCGGTTCAGCATGCGTGCGATGGCTGGGCAGGCTCCACCGCTGCGCCTGCAGGTCGCGGGATCCAGTCGCGAATTGCTGACCGTTCGGGCTGAAGGCGACCGACACAACCTGCTCGGCGAAGCGTAATGGCTGCGATTGGGCAAGCCCGTCCTTCGCCCTCCATAAGCGCGCTGTGTTGTCCACGCCGCCTGTAAGAATCTGAGAGCCATCTGGACTGAAAGTCGCAGCCCGGATAGGACGGGCATGACGAAACAGTTCCGTGAGCGGCAGGCACGTCAGCGCGCTCCACACGCGGGCCGTTCCATCCCGCGAAGCGGTGAGAATGCGAACACCATCAGGGCTGAACTGAACTACGCGCACATCCCATGAATGACGCATTGGCCCGCCACGGGGCTGACCAGTATCGGTTTGCCAAAGCCGGGCCGTTCCATCCGCCGAGGCCGTCAGCACCAGCGCATCGTTGGGGCTGAACACGGCGTCCAGAACCGGTCCTTCGTGGCGTAACGGTTCACCGTGAAGTTCCCCGGTCCGGCTGTTCCACATTCGCGCCGTCCCATCGGCGGAGGCAGTGACGATCATCTCTCCGTTTGCGTTAAACCGTGCTGAATTGACTTCGCCCGTATGACCGCTGAATTTGACCAGCCTTTCGCCACTGCGAACACTCCAGGTGCGAACGGCTTTGTCAGCGGAAGCAGTCACCACACGCCCGCCGTCCTGGCTGAAGCGGGCGGAATATACCACTCCGGCATGTGGCAAACTCCATGGAATTTCTTTAGGAAATGGCTCGCCCGTTCTGGCGTTCCAAATGCGTGCCGTCTTGTCGGCTGAGGCCGTGACAAGCCAGTTCCCATCCGCGCTGAAGTGCGCCGACAGCACCTGATTGGAATGAACGAGGGGCCGGCCAATCACGTCGCCCGTGACCGCATCTGAAATCAACGCGGTATGATCCATGGAAGTACTGACCAGGCGGGTTCCATCCGGGCTGTATTCCACAGAAGTAACCGGACCTCGATGGCGTAACGGCGGTCCGAGCGGCAACGCAAAGGGACGAAGAGCCAGGGCTGACACCAGTCGGTCGGCTGCAATCCGATTGGAGGGATCACGTCGCAGCACTCCAGCCAGGTAGGCGAGTGCGATCCCCGAATCTCCTGCCGTAAAAAAGTCCTCAGCCCGCTGGAGTTCGAGCAGGTTGACCGTCTCAGCAAGCTGCACATTGGATCGCTCACTCAGGCGATTGGCCTCCACAGCCCGCTGACGCTCCTGCCCCTCCGCGCGCCGTGCCACGCTGACGTGCCAGGCGGCGATGCTCGAACCGATCGTGATCGCGATGAGGAGGACGACGACAGCGATGCTCAGACCCGCCAGGGCGGGCTTGCGTCTGCACCAGCGCCAGACGTGTTCGGCGCGGCTGACGGGTCGTGCGCGGATCGGTTCGCCGCGCAGGAA
>JANOZA010000865.1:0-1916 GCA_031429155.1 Verrucomicrobiota bacterium
GCTCGAACGCGCTGCACTCGCGGCTCTACACGAATCGCCTCCCACTCAAGACGCTGCTCAACCGCCCGACGACCGGCGGCACCCCCGGCGCGGTGAACGGCCGCTTCCTCGCAAACATCGGACCGACTTTCGATGCGCTCACTCACTCGCCCGTCGTGCCTGCCGCGTCGGTGCCTGTGACGGTGAGCGTGAAAGTCTCGGACAGCGACGGCCTCGCCAGCGTGCAGCTATTCACCTCCATCGCCGGCGCGGCGTTCACGAGCAGCGCGATGACTTCCGCAGACGGCAGCACCTACACCGGCACCGTGCCTGGCCAGAGCGCGGGTGCAGTCGTGCAGTTCTACATCCGCGCGACGGACACCCCGGGCGCGATCAGTTTCTTCCCCGCCGGCGGCCCGTCGTCGCGCGCCATGATCCAGTGGGCCGACGGTCGCGCGCAGCTCACGCTCGGGAGCGGCGCGAAGCCGCACAACCTCCGCGTCATCATGCCCGGCACGGACGCGAACCAGCTCTACCGCCACGAATTTCTGATGAGCAACGCGTCGGTGCCCTGCACCGTCATTCTCGACGAATCCGTGATCTACTATCGCGCCGGCGTGTCGCTTAAGAGCAGCGAGCACGGGCGCTTCAACCCCAGTCGCGTCGGCTATAACATGGAGTTCCCGCCGGACGATCTATTCATGGGCACGCACGGCGGCATCTCCATTGACCGCTCCGGGGGCGTCGTCACCGGGCAGAGCGAAATCCTGCTCAAGCAACTCACCAATCTCGCCGGCGGAATGCACGCGCCGGAGGATGATCTCATCCGCCTCCTCCCGACAGTGGCCACGGGCACGGGCTTTCAGTTCGACGGCGCAGCCCTGCTCGGCCCGGCGATTCTTTCGAAGACGCGGCTCAAGCGCGACTACCTCGACAACCAGTGGGAGAATGGCGGCGACGGCATGATGTTCAAATACGAGCGCATCTATGTGCTAACGCAGACGATTAATGCGGCCACGCGCGCCGTGGACGGAGTTGCCGTGCCGGAGAACCCGAAGATCCCGCAGGACAGCACTTCACCGCCCGGCGTGAACGTGACGAACCTCGGCGCGGCGTCCGAAATTTACCGCTGGCACTGGCTCGTCGAGAGCGGGCGCGATGCGGACAATTACGTGCCGATCATGAATGTCACCAACGCCATCGGCCAGACGGCGGGCGCGACCTTCGACAGCGCGGTGGAGCCGCTCATCAACGTGGACACCTGGCTGCGTGCCCACGTTCCGCCCATCCTCTTCGGCGTCACGGACAACTACATGGCCCCCGGCGGCGCAGGTTCGCAGCACAACGTAATGTTCTATTTTCCGCCCGGCCAGAAAGCCGTCCCGTTTGCGTGGGACTGCGATTTTCTCAACCAGGGCAACTCCTCAGCGACCCTGATTGGCGGTGACATTGCGAAGTTCACCACGAACCCTGCGTGGAAGCGGCTCTACTACGGCCACATGCTCGATATTCTGAACCGCTCATTCAACACGGCGACGATGAACCGATGGGCGACACACTACTCGACCTTCGCGGACAACTTCACCGGCATGGTCTCCGCGTATCTCACGCCGCGCGCGGCCTACGCGCTCTCTCAGGTCAGCGCCCAGATTCCGTTCGTCGTCTTTGCGCGCACCAGTGCCAGCCCCATCACTGTGGCCACGCCGTTCACCACCGTCACCGGCAACGGCTGGGTCAACATCGCGGAGATTCGCCTGCAAGGCAGCGTCGAGCCGCTCGCAGTAACGTGGACCGGCCAGAGCACATGGTCGCTGCAATTGCCCGTCTCCGCCGGCTTGAACACCTACACGCTTATTCCCTACGACAGCAGCGGCGTGCAACTCACCAACAACGCCACCAACACCGGCACGCCGATGAGCGCCACGGTCACGGTCACC
>JANOZA010000866.1:0-3491 GCA_031429155.1 Verrucomicrobiota bacterium
TCACAATTCGCGGCCCTGCGCGCCGCGCAGCAATCCATCTGGCTGGAGAACGCCTACATCACCGACAGCCGCTTCATCGAAGAACTCATCCTCGCGCGTCACCGGGGCGTGGACGTGAGGGTAATTGTGCCGAAAGTGAACGACAGTCCTCTGATCCGGGCGAGCAACAAAGCGCTGACTCCGCAACTCCTTCGCCATGGCATCCGGGTCTGGGAACTGCCCGAGATGTCTCACGTGAAAGCCGCGCTTTACGACGGGTGGGCCTGCGTTGGCTCGGCCAACTACGATCGCCTCAGTTTTCATGTGAATGAAGAATTCAATATCGGATATTCCGATCCCATCGCCGTGGCCGCGCTGCGCCGTGACCTTTTCCTGAAGGACATGGCGCGCGGCACGGAGGTCAAACCGGGGCCGCCCGGATCCCTCGCTTCGCAATTCACCGACGGGCTGCTCCAACTGCTCGCAGGCCAGCTCTGAGAAGCCGCGATTGGTTTTTGACGCCGGGCCTTATTGCCCCAGGGTGGAGGCGTGCGAATTTTCACGGCCTCACTTCTTTTTTCCCTCGCTGCAGTCCTGCCGGCGGCAGCGCAGTCAGCGAAAAATGCCCCGGCGGAGTCGCCAGTTACTCAGCGTCCGGAGTTTCGCCAGGCCGTGCAGGCGCTAAAAGACAAACTCCCGGAAGTGGCGGCGTCGAAGTTGAAAAAACTGCTCGCATCCGCGAATCTAAAAGGAACCGCCGCTGCTCCGGTGAAGCTGTTGCTCGCGGAGGCGCTCGTAAGATCTGGAAAATCGGAGGAAGGTCTGGCCGCCGCGTCCGCCGCGGAGACGAAGGGCTCCGTCGAAGCCGGCTACTGGCGGGGCGCGGCGCTGGCACAGTTGCAGCGCTACGCGGAGGCAGAAAAGGAACTGGCCGCGCTGCCGGCGGATTCGCGTTATGCCAGAGAGGCGGTCTTCACACGTGCGAGTGTGCTCATGGCGCTGGGTGAGAGTGCGCAGGCCCTGGAATTACTCAAGCCGCTCGCCGCATCGAGTGACGCCGACACGGCTGTTCGCGCCAAATTGTGGTCGGCGGAATTGATGCTCACGGCGCAGCGGCCCACGGCGGAGATCGCCCCGCTGCTGCCGCAGCAGGCGCCAGGCCGGTTTGCCGCGCCCCTGCGTTATCTTCGCGCACGGCTTGCACTGGCCTCCGGCGATGCGAAAGCGGCAGCGGAGCAGTTCACGGTGCTCGCTGCGGGAGGGCCCGGCGTTCCGCCTGCTCTGACGCACAATTCGACTCTTGGCCGCGCCCGCGCGCTCCAGTCACTCGGCCAGCAGGCGGAGGCGCTCGGCGCATTGGAAAAACTTCTCGGACAATCACCACCGCCCTCCTCTTCAGTGATGCTCGCGGCCTTCGATGCTTTTGAAAAACTAAACAGTCCTCCTTCCGCCGAAGCCGGAAACTTCCTCTCCATTTGGGCGAAATCAGAAAGCCCTGACATCCGCGTGCTCTCGGGCCTCGCCGGGGTGGCTGCGCAGGAAGCCGCGGGACGCCCGGCGGATGCGCTGAAATCCTGTCAGGCGCTCACAGCGGATGCAGCGAAGACGGAGCTGCTGCCACTGGTGCTCCTTCGGGAAGCGCGACTCTCCCTGCTCGCGGGTGATCGCGCGGCCCTGGCTGCCGTGACGGCAAGACTCGATCCCCTCGCGACTTCTTCGGCGATCAAAGCATGGACGGCATGGCTCAAGGGCAGCGCAGCCTTCGACGAAAAGCAATTCACCGCTGCCGCGCAGCAGTTCATGCTCTCGGCGAAATCCGGTACAACCCCGGAGGCGCAGGCCGCTGCCGCCTACAACGCAGCCCTCGCAGAATTGCAGTCCGGCCTCAGCGAACCCAGGGAGCCCCTGGCTCTGCTCGACGGCATCGGCACACAACCAGCCCTCGTAGCCGGTGCGGAATTTCACCTTGAGCGATCACTGCATATGGCGGCAAACGGTGTGGCGGGCGCGCGCGACGGACTCATCGCCTTCGTAGACGCCCTGCCTGACCATCCCCGCCGATTCGAGGCGCTTGTAGCCCTTACCGAACTCGCTCTCAGCGCCGTACCGCCGCTGACCGATGAGGCGAAGAAATTCGCCGCCCTCGCCGCCACCGCCGCCGCCACTCCCGAGGCGCTGGAAACCCTCGCATGGCTTAAAGTTCTCACTGCGGAGCGGACGTCGAATCCTGACGACTATGCGAAAGATGCCGCCGCTTTTCTCACCGCATGGCCTCAGTCGCCGCGCCGCGCCCCGCTTCGCATGAGACTCGGCGAGATGTATTTTCGCCGCCAGAATTTTGCTGCCGCGCGCACGCTGTTCGAACAACTGGCCAAAGACGATTCGACGCACCCACTCGCCGAGGCCGCGCTTTTCTGGGCCGGAAAATCGGCACTCCTCACGCTCGGTTCCTCCTCCGGCGACGACGCCATCGCGCTCTGGGAGCTGGTCCACAAACGCAACGGTCCGCTCAAACTGGAAGCGCGCCTTCAGGTCGCACTGCTCAAACAAAGGCGCAATGACTTCACCGGCGCGCTGCAGCTTCTCACCGTCATCCTCGATGCCAAACCACCGCCCGACAGCAGCACGCGGCGCCAGGCACTTTGCGCCCGCGGCGAGATTCTTGTGATGCAAAACGAGTCTGCCGAGGCCGTCGCCCGCGGACTCGCGGCCTTTGATCAAGTCGTCGCCGATCCCGCCATGCCGCCCGCATGGAAGCACGAAGCGCTCGTACGCAAAGGTGACTCCCTCGAGATTCTCAAGCGCGCCGACGAGGCCACAGAGGCATGGCATGCCGTCCTCACCGATCCGCCCGCCGCCGCCGCCGATGATGACTACTGGTATCACCGCGCCGGCGAAAAAGTGCTGCGCCTCCTCGAGTCCCGCCGGAAGTATGAGGAAGCCGTGGCCATCGCTGAAAAAATGGCGCAGGCACCCGGCCCGCGCGGCGAAGCGGCACGGATAACAGTGAACCAACTCGTTCTCAAATACGGCATTTATCGCCCGATGAAGAAGCCGTAAACGCGACGGAGAGAAATTGACACCCGCCCGAAGGCTCCCGCATAGTCAGCGCCTCACCGATATGAAATTCCGCGCCCTCTTCCTCCCCGCCGGTCTGCTTGCCGCAGTCATCCTCCGCGTCGCGTTCGCTCAGACGCCCGCCGCCCCTTCCGGCAAAGCCCGCGCCTTCACCGGCGCCAAAATATTTCCTGTGTCAGGGCCGGTCATCGAAGACGGCACGCTGGTCGTGCAGGACGGACGCATCCTCGCCATCGGTCCTCACGCGGCAGTGACACCGCCAGCAGATGCGGAGATCATGGACTGCAAAGGAAAGGTCATCATGCCCGGACTGATCTGCACGCATTCCCACATCGGCGAGCCCAGCGGAGGCGACATGTCGGCTCCCATCCAGCCGGAGACGCGCGTGCTCGACTCCATAGACATCCGCGACAACTCGCTGGCCCGCGCCCGGG
>JANOZA010000867.1:0-3913 GCA_031429155.1 Verrucomicrobiota bacterium
TGGCGCGTTTTGACTGGCTTTCCCGGAACCGCGACCCATAGGCCGTTGGCTGATTTCACGCAGAATGCATACTTTTGGGGCTCCACCATGAGCAGGCCCACCCTGCCGGCCTTTTCCTCTGCGGCACAGTGGGCATCAAAATCCTCCGGCTTTAGAGAGAAAGCCCGCTTCTGCATGATCCTGTCTTGTCGCGGAAAATCGGGAAATAACTCCATGCTTTCGTCATCCGCTCTGGGATCACGAACTTTGAAGCGTCTGATGTCCCAAAATTTGTCATCCGGGGGCCACGTATATGGGTGCTTGGCCTCATGCCAACCAGGAGCCTGATCGGCCACGCTCGGATCATAGAGGTCTGCGACCACAGGCTTTGGTTCGCTGGAGTCGGTCCTGTGAGCATCGTCAGTAGACTCGTCCCGTTTTGCTTCCGTGGCAGTTGTAGATGGAGCAGTATCATGCCGGGTAGTATCCGCCCGGTCACAGCCGGGCATGATCAAGGCCGCTGACATTGAAATGCAAATAAGAAGTTTCATGCCTAAGGAAGCGGATGGTCAAGGATATGCATAGAATTGCCACCGGGCGGAGCTTCATGATGCGATCTCATTGATCGGCCTCACCAGGACCTGTTCCATAGAGCCCCAGGGTAAGATCTTCCACTGCTCCGCCAATAATTGGATAAAGGTCACCCTCATTGCCCGGGCCAACCGACTTAGCTATTATTGGCCACAACTCCTGATGCGTTTTGACAGGCTTACCCGGAACCGCCACCCATAAGCCGTTGGCTGATTTCACGCAGAATGCATATTTGTGGGGCTCCACCATGAGCAGGCCCACCCTGCCGGCCTTTTCCTCTGCGGCACAGTGGGCATCGAAATCCTCCGGCTTTAGAGAGAATGGCCGCTTCTGCACGATCTTGTCTTGCCTCGGATAGTCGGGGAATAGTTCGCGGTACGGAGTGTGCTTCCGGGGATCTCCGGGCTTGAAGCGCCTAATGTCCCAGAACTTATCATTGGGAGGCCAAGTGTAAGGATGCCGGGTGTTTTTCCACCCGGGGGACTGGTCCATACTCAGGGGATCGTACAACGCTTTGACTTCAGAAATTTCAGTGGCGCCGCCGGCGGTTTCTGTCCGTTGTGACACAGGTATTTCCGGGGAGGGCTTCGGCGCGATGGGCACTCGTTGACGGGAAACATCCGCGTCTGGCGGCGTGCGATCACATCCGCTAAACGCCAGTGCAAGGACCGCAAATAGAAGTTTTGTTGGAGTCATGGCGTGTGCGTTCTGCTAAAACTGGAATTCGCGTCCGGCTCCATGAGGCACGGCGGTGGAGTTAGCGAATCCTGTACCCAAGGTTTTCCGGGATCAGCCTCGGAAGTTCCGTAATCAAATGGATTGGGGATATTAATGTTTTGGGGAGCGAACTGCCAGCCGAAATGCCCTAAAGGCAATATCGATTTGTTGTCCGGATAAAGAAACACAACATACGTTTCAAATCGAAACGATGTCTGTACCACCGGTGTTCCTGCATTTCGCTTTACCTGCACACTATAGTTCAACAGATTGAGGGGATTGTTTGGATCGGGCTCCGTGATGAAGAAATCATCAGGAGCCAAGAAATTTGGTATATCCAGCATTGTACACTGAGTTGCTTTGAATCCATCGGGGCCGGCCGCTACAGGAGCCGATGTAAAGCTGTCTGGAGCCTGAAGTAAATTGCCGGGAAGAGGAGGATCAGTCATCGGCAGGGATGGCACGGTTATGTTTAAGGAACCCCATCCTGCGAACGGGCCGTTACCCTGTTTTCGCTCAAGCTGAATGGTTCCGCTGAAATTTACAATGTTTTGAATGAAGCCAATTTTTCCTTTCTTACCAAGAAAAACGGACGCATTGAACTCCGCTTTGCCCTGAACCGCTAAATGCCCTGCGCAGATATCGCCTTGCGGCGGGATGAGGTTAGCTGCAATTCCCCAAGAGGAAAGGGGCATGCCTCCAGCTGCGAACTCCCATGCGCCTTTCTCGTATCTTGGGACTGGAGTTCCATTCATGACGGGTCCGACGACAATTTTTACCTTATGCGTCGGCATTCCCGGCCCCTCAAGGCTGATCTCGGCAGTGTCATTTAGACTTTGACTGAGTTTGATGCCTTCAATCCAGATTGAAGTCTTTCCTTGAGCCGGCATCTCATAGGCACGCCTTACGTGAGAAGCGGTGATTTGCCCGGTCTTTTTATTGTCGTTCCAAAGCCGAATTTTGTCCGCCCCAGCAGTGATTTGAATCTTCCACCAAATGCTACCCGGAACATGGGCTGCATCCGTGCCTCGCGGTATGCGAATTTCCAGTTCAACCAGTTCATCATCAGCAGCGCTCAGGGGTGTGAGGCTTAGATAGTCCCGCTTTTTTGGCACGCCGCCGAAGCCGTTGGCTTCGGCTTGTGTCCTGCCGTGGGTTGCATCTCCGCTGAGAAGTTCGAACTGGTGGTTTTGGTCTGGATTGTCATTGTCCCCGTTGAGCAAAACAAAAAGCCTCGAGTGTTTGATGCCGTCGGGATAGACGCCGGGATCCGCTTCCATGTCCGGATTTTCCATGAGACCGGTAACCACAAAGGAAGACCGTTCCATGAGCCTGCCCAGGCTTTCCTGGGGATCCTCGGGCGGGGCAGTGTTATACGTGCCTACGAGACTGTGCTTTCCGTCTTCGGCATACGTTGGGTTATAAATGAAATAGGCCGGTCCCAGCGGGGGCTGAGCCTGGATCCCGATGGAGTAGCTGTAGTCGAAGTCCCCCTGTCCCGCGAGCCAGTGCAGCTTCAGCTCCCATGATGGCGGGACACCTTGGGTGGTGATTTGCTGTGCGACGAGGTCGTTTTGCTGAAGTCCAGGAGCGGTCATCGCGTAGGAGAAGCCGTTTCCTCCGCCGTGAATGGTGTTGGCGTTCACACGCCAGGCATCCAGGTTGCTGGTGCTCCCGTCGTCGAGGTAGGGCGCGAGGACGAGCGTGTTGGCGACATCAGAGGGGTCATCAGGTTCAGAATTGGGACTGGTATCCAGAGGATTGGCCGGAGGGGACAGGGTGTTCGTGGCCTGGGCGGCATTGCCGTAAAACATGTCCACGGCATTGGTGAAGCCGTCGGCGTCGTAGTCATCACCTGGATTCACGTCGGCGAGGGTGAGGAGATTGTCGGTGGTGCTGGCATTGATGAGGAGCCGTTCGAGGCGGTCCGGGAGGTTGTCGGAGTCGGTGTCCACGAATTCATCGCAGCCCCGGTCGGCGGAGGCAGTGAATGGTTCACCGTCAATGTCGGTGAGGGTGGAGTTACCGCCAGTGTTGCGGTCCGGGGAGAATGGCATGAGATGGTAGCGGTCAGCGGCGAAGGAGGGAGTAACGGCACCGGGGCGGCCTTCGGCATTGCTGTTGGTGATGGTGGCGGTGAGGTATTCGGCGCTGGGCGAGTAGTTGGGTGAGGTGGCGAGGGCGCCGCCGGACGCGCGGTTCCACCAGAGGATTAGACCGTCCAGAGTAAGCGTGCCGCCCGTACGGCGAATGCCGCCGCCGCCCGCATTGTTGGCCACATTACCGACGACGGTGCAGCGGCGGACAGCCGGGGTGTTAGACGTTGTGCCCGAGAAGTGGAGTCCACCGCCTTCGTTGGCAGCGCGGTTCTCGATAACGGCTGAGGAGTTCAACGAAGCACTGGAACTGGAGGAGCGGACACCGCCGCCGTCGCGTTCACATTCGTTGCGGGTGATGATCGTGGCGGAGAAGGTAAAGGTGCCGGTGAGGGCGTCGAGATAGAGGCCCCCGCCGTTGCGGTCGGTGGAGAGGACGTTTTGGGAATTGGTGAGATAGAGATAGTACGTGGCGGCATTGGCTTCGATGCGGCAGGCGTTGAGGATGGGGGTTGAGCGGGCTGGGGGGG
>JANOZA010000868.1:0-6584 GCA_031429155.1 Verrucomicrobiota bacterium
CCCTTCACCGCCCGCTACGACGACCGGCTCGGCCTCGTGCCAGGGTTTGAAACCGACGCCTTTAGTGATCTGTGACAAGGAGAATCCATGTGTTAGAGCTGAAAGTCTGGAGTGACTACGCCTGTTTTACCCGCCCCGAGAACAAGGTCGAGCGCGTCAGCTACGACGTGATGACTCCCTCCGCCGCGCGCGGCATTCTGGAGGCCATCTACTGGAAGCCGCAGTTCCGCTGGGAGATCACTGCCCTCCAGGTGCTCAAGCCCATCCGCTTCACCAACATCCGCCGCAATGAGGTAGGCAAGAAGGCTACCGTGCCCTCCCGCGCCATCATGGCCGGAGAGCCGGGAAATGTGGGCCTGCTCATCGAAGACGAACGCCAGCAGCGCGCCTCCACCCTGCTGCGGGATGTGGCCTACGTCATCCATGCGGAAGTGATCGTGAAAGACACGCGCATGGAACGCGGCGGCCCTGAAGTGTCCGAGAGCGCGGCTGCCGGGAAACACCTCGACATCTTCAAGCGCAAGGCCCGCGCCGGCCAGTACCGCCACCATCCCTGCCTCGGCTGCCGGGAGTTCCCCGCCTTCTTCTCCCTCATCGAAGCGGACACGCCGCCGCCGGTCTGCGAACTCCCGCCGGACCAGCGCCACCGCCCCCTCGGCTGGATGCTTCACGACATTGCCTACATCGAGGACAAGAAAGGCCCCATCGTCGAAAGTAACCAGGGCCGCCGCCTCCGCGCCGAGCCGCGCTTCTTCAACGCGGAGATGAAAGACGGCGTCATCACCATCCCGCCCTTCTCCACCTCCAAAGCCTGACCGCCATGATTCTCCAAGCATTGTATCAGTTGTACGGGCGGCTGGCGGAAGACCCGGCCAACGGGCTGCCGAAGCCTGGCTACAGCGTGCAGGGCATCTCCTTCAAAGTCGTGCTGCACGCGGATGGGCGATTGCAGGAGATCGCCGCAGTGAAGGACGAGAACGGGCGCACGCTGCCCATGCTGGTGCCCGGCATGGGCAAACCTCCCGGCGCGGGAATCAATCCCTGCTTTCTGTGGGATAACACGGGATACATGCTGGGTTTTAAGGTGGACGATCCCAAGCCGGAGCGGTCCTTGAAGACCTTTGAGGAGTTCCGCACCAAGCATCTCCAGTTGGAAAAAGTGGTCAACTCCCCGGCGCTGTCCGCCGTGTGTCGCTTCCTGGAAACATGGAATCCCGCGGAAGCTGCGGGTAATGCTACGCTCGGACAAACCAAGACGGGCTTTGGGGTTTTCCAGATCGCAGGCGTTCCTGGTTACGTTCACGAGGAGGCTGCCATCCGCCAGTGGTGGGAATCCCAGGGCGAAGGTGATACGCCGAAGGGCGAGACTGGACTCTGCCTGATAACGGGCCAGCCAGCCACATTGGCGAAACTGCATGAGCCGGCCATCAAAGGTGTGATGGGTGCGCAGAGTTCGGGGGCCAAGCTGGTGTCCTTCAACCTGGATGCCTTTGCCTCGCACGGACGAGACCAGAGCTACAATGCGCCCGTCAGTGAAGAGGCCGCCTTCGCTTATTGTAATGCGCTCAATCACCTCCTCTCTTCAGACCGTCGGCGTTTCCGCGTGGGCGATGCCACCACGGTGTTCTGGACGGAGCAGCCTGCACCGGCGGAAGACCTGCTGCCGTTCCTCGTGGACTCGGGGAAGTCGCCGGAAGACGAGGGGCTGAAACAGCGCCTCGCTGTGGTGCTGGAGAAGCTGGCGCAGGGGAAGTTGAGTGGGGATGACCTGGGGGACACGACCACGCGCTTCTATCTTCTCGGGCTTTCTCCGAATGCCTCCCGCCTCTCCGTTCGCTTCTGGCATACTTCCATGCTGGGCGACCTCGCGGCCAATTTACAGAAGCACCACCACGACCTCGCCATCGTGCGGCAGTGGGATGAAACGAACTCGAAGAATCCTGAGCCGAAAGTGCCCGGCATCTACGCGCTGCTGCGGCAGACGGCGCGGGATGCAGACGGCATCCCGCCGCTGCTGGGCGGCGCGCTCATGCGCTCCATCCTGCTCGGCACGAACTACCCGGACGCGCTTTTCCAAAAGGTGATGAGCCGCGTGCGGGTGGCGGAGAAGGACCAGAACGGAAATCCCTCCGACCGCGTGAGCTACCTCCGCGCCGCCATCATCAAAGCCTGTCTCAACCGCAATCATCAACTCCAACTCACCATGTCACTCGATACTTCCCGCACTGAATCCGCCTACCTGCTGGGCCGCCTGTTCGCCGTTCTGGAAAAGACGCAGCAGGACGCCCTGCCGGAAATCAACGCCACCATCCGCGACCGTTATTACAGCGGCGCGTCCGCCACGCCGGGGGCCGTCTTTCCCCGCATCCTGCGCACCTATCAGCACCATCTCAGTAAACTGGAGGGCGGCCACAAGGTGAACCGCGAGCGTCTGGTCCAGGAGATCATGGGTGGGATGAGCGGCTTCCCCGGGCACCTCAATCTCCAGCAGCAGGGGCTGTTCGCCATCGGCTACTACCACCAGCGGAAGGACTTCTTCACGAAGAAGCCCGCCGGGGAGCCGACGGCGGAGTAGGCGCGATCACAGATTACCGATGACAGATCACAGCAAACCAAACACCACCATTCACACTTAAAACACCCAAACACCATGAACCACCGTTACGAATTCATCTTCCTCTTCGATGTCAAAGACGCCAACCCCAACGGCGACCCGGACGCCGGCAATCTGCCGCGCGTGGATGCCGAGACCGGCCACGGCCTGCTCACTGACGTGTGCCTCAAGCGCAAAGTGCGGAACTTCGTCCAACTGACGAAGCCGGACTTCCAGCAGAAGGACGCCTCCGATAAAGAGAAGGGCTACGACATCTACATCCGGGAGAAGGCCATTCTCAATGAGCAGCACGGCCGGTCCTACAAGCAGCTGGGCCTTGACGCGAAGAAGAGCGAACAGGCTGAGCGCGACAAAGTGAAGGACTGGATGTGCCAGAACTTCTATGACATCCGCAGCTTTGGTGCGGTGATGACCACGGAGGTCAATTGCGGTCAGGTGCGCGGCCCGGTGCAGTTGTCCTTCTCCCGCTCCATTGATCCCATCGTGGCCAGTGAACATGCCGTAACCCGCTGCTCGGTGACTACTGAAAAGGAGGCGAAGGCCCAGAGCGGCGACAACCGCACGATGGGCCGGAAGTTCACCATCCCGTATGCACTCTACCGCACGCATGGCTTCATCAATCCGTTCTTGGCCGTGCAGACCGGATTCGATGACAACGACCTGGAACTGTTCTTCTCTGCGCTGGAGAACGCGTTTCAATTCGATGCTTCCGCCGCCCGGCCTGCCGGGAGCATGAGCCCGCGGGCGCTGCTTATCTTTAAGCATGAGAACCAACTGGGCAAGGCTCCCAGCCATGTGCTGTTTGAGCGGCTCAAGATCACGGGCTTTGAGAAAGAGCCGGCTGCGGATGGCAAGCCGGCGCGGGAGTTCGCGGATTACGCGCCGCGCGTCACCTTCGACGGCAAGCCGCTGGATGAGGTCATCAAGCCCGGGGCGACAAAAGACCTCGGCAATGGCATCACTCTGATTCGCCGCATCTGATGCCAGTGGAGCGCGGAGAGTCCGGTGAGGAGGAGAGCCTGCTGCCGCTCTCCGCGCTCCAGCATTTTCTTTATTGCCCGCGGCAGTGTGCGCTCATTCACTTGGAGCAGGTGTGGGCGGAGAACCGGTTCACGGCAGAGGGACGGGTGATGCATGAGCGGGCGCATGAGGGGCCGGATGAGCGGCGGGCGGCGGTGCGAATCATGCGGGGGATGCCGGTGGTATCGCGGGTGCTGGGGATTTCCGGGCAGTGCGATGTGGTGGAGTTTCATGCGGACAGGTCGGTGCTGCCGGTGGAGTATAAGCGGGGGAAGCCAAAGGCGCACCGGGCGGATGAGGTGCAACTCTGCGCGCAGGCGGTGGCGTTGGAGGAGATGTTGGGGAAGAGGGCAGGGGAGATTGCGCTGGGCTGCCTCTACTATGGAGAGAACCGGCGGCGGCATGAGGTGGTGCTGGATGCGGAACTGCGGGCGCTGACGGCGGAGGTGGCGCGCGGGTTGCATGACATGGTGCGCTCCGGGCAGACGCCGGCGGCGGTGTATGAGCGGGCAAAGTGTGAGGGGTGCAGTCTGATGGCGTTGTGTCTGCCCAGGGCGAACGGGCGTAGGAAGGGGGCGGCGGCGTGGTTTGCGCACGTGCTGGGGGCGACCACAGAGGTGCCGGGGGCAATCACAAATGAAGGATCACAGAGCACAGAGTCCTGACACCACCGGACCAAAACCACCAACCCAAACAACATCATGGCCAGCTATAATCGTTTTGAAGATCTGCCGGTGTGGCAGGAAGCCATCGCCCTCGCGGAGGATGTGGAGGACTTTATTGAAGAAGTGAAGGACCGCGTGTCGTGGTCGAAACGGGATCAGATCGAACGGGCGTCGTTGTCGGTGAGCAATAATGTGGCGGAGGGGCACGAGCGGGGGACGACGCCGGAGTTGCTGGCCTTTCTCTACATCGCCAAGGGGAGCGCCGGAGAGGTGCGGTCCATGCTGTGTTACTTTGAGCGGCGGCCAAAGCTGGCGGAGTGGAAGAAGAGGATCGTGAAGATCAAGGCGCGGGCAGAATCGTGCTCGCGGCAGCTTCATGCCTGGTCGGCGAAACTCCAGGAAATGGACCGGCCGGGCCAGCGGGGGATGACGGAGCGCACCCGAAAGGGGCTGGAACTGCGCAAGGAACAGGAGAAGGGGAAACGGGAGTTCGACACCGCTCTGCGGGAGCGGGTGAAAGGCCTGCCGGCCAGCCACCCGTTGCGGGTGCAGTGGGAAACGAAGCACGGCAAGCTGCCGGAGGCTTGAGGCCCTGTGATTTGTGATCGGTCATCTGTGATTCCTTTTCCCTTCCTGTGAAAACTCACCTCAACACACTCTTCGTCACTCTGGAAGGCGCGTATCTGAAACTGGATGGCGCGGCGGTGGATGTCCGCGTCGAAAAGGAATCGAAGCTCCGCGTGCCTCTGCACAACCTGGACGGGATCGTCACCTTCGGCTGGGATACCACGGCCAGCGCGGCGCTCATGGCGGCCTGTGCGGAGCACGGGGTGACGCTCTCGTTCTGCACTCCGTACGGAAAGTTCCTCGCAGCGGCCACGGGGTTCACGCCCGGAAATATCCTGCTGCGCCGGGAGCAGTATCGGAGGGCGGACAGTGAAGCGGCGAGCCTGGCCATCGCGGTGAACGTCGTAGCGGCGAAGGTGGCGAACTGCCGCACGGTGCTGCTGCGGGCGATGCGGGACCACGGCGAGAAGTCGCCGGAACGCACGCCCGTGCTCCAGGCGGCCTGCGATTACATGGCGAACCGGCTGCAGGTGATCCCGCGCGCGGTGACGCTGGACCAGCTCCGCGGCCTGGAAGGGGAATGTGCGCTGACCTACTTCGGTGCGTTTCCGCACCTGCTGACGAATCACGATCCGGGCATCCGCATGGATGGGCGGAGCCGCCGCCCGCCCCTGGACCCGGTGAATTGCCTGCTCTCCTTCCTCTACGCCATGCTGGCGCACGATCTCCGCAGCGCCTGCGAAAGCTGCGGACTGGACCCGCAGTGCGGCTTTCTCCACCGCGACCGTCCGGGCCGCGCTTCGCTGGCGCTTGACCTCATGGAGGAATTCCGCCCGGTGCTGGCAGACCGGCTGGCGCTCTCTTTGCTCAATCGCCAGCAGGTTACGGCGGATGACTTTGAAACGCAGGACAACGGCGCGGTGAAGCTGCGGGATGCAGCGAGGAAGGCGGTGCTGACGGCATGGCAGGAACGGAAAAGGGATGAGATCACGCATCCCTTCCTGGAGGAGAAGATGACTCTCGGCCTCGTGCCCCACATCCAGGCCCGGCTGCTCGCCCGCCACCTCCGCGGCGACCTTGATGCGTATCCCGCCTTCCTCTGGAAGTGACCCATCTGTGATCTGTGCTTCTCCATCCCCCCACATCCCATGCATGTTCTTGTCACTTACGATGTCTCCACCAGCAGCGCCGGAGGCGAGCGCCGCCTCCGCCGCGTGGCCCGCACCTGTCTCGACTACGGGCAGCGGGTCCAGAACTCGGTCTTCGAGTGCAAGGTGGACCCCGGGCAGTTCACGCTGCTCAAAGCCCGGCTGCTCCACGAGGCGGACCTGGAGCACGACAGCATCCGTTTCTATTTTCTTGGGAGTAACTGGGAGCGCCGGGTGGAGCATCACGGCACGAAACCCGGTTGGAACCCGGAAGGCCCGCTCATTGTCTGATCCGCGCGAACCCGAAGAAGTCGCGGTGACCGGAACAGGTTCGCGGCAGCCGCCAAACCGGCACCAGGCAACGCTCTTTGACATTACCTCATTGATTTCCCCTCACATTAGCTGCGCGTGGCGGCCAGGTTCGCGCAGCATTCTTTGCTGGCGCTTCATAACCAACGGGGTGATGTGTGTGCTGTCGCCCCCCGCGAGGGGGGCGCGGATTGAAACTTCCCATTTATCGCGTCGCGTGCCTTCTCGGTGGTCGCCCCCCGCGAGGGGGGCGCGGATTGA
>JANOZA010000869.1:0-7030 GCA_031429155.1 Verrucomicrobiota bacterium
TAGGTCTGGCTGAGATTGGCCGGATACTGGTTGGCGAACTCCGTCGTGGCCCATGCAGCCACACCAGAGGCGTAATACTCCGGGATGATCGCGTCGTCCTGCGGGTGGGGCGATGCAGGAGGCGTGGGGAGCGTGGGGAGTCGGTAAACGGTGCGGCCATCGCGGTAGCTGGTGGTAAGCACTGAGACACCCGGACTGGTGACGGTGACGGGCACGCCGGTGGTCATGTTGGCGGCGAGGGCGTAGATCATTTTTGTTTCCACGCCCAGGACGTCGGTGCTCTTCACGGTGCGGCCCAGGGCGTCGGTCTCGTCGGTCTCCAGCCGGGACCAGCCGCCGCCGCTAAGGGCCGCGATGGTAGTGGTCATCGTGTAACCGGTGAGAGGGTTACCGCCATTGATGCGGGCGCCGTAGGCGTAAGTGGTGCGGACATCGCTTTGAGCATGAGCCAGGATGGGCGCATCGCCGGTGGGAGGGACAGCGCCGAGGATGGCCGGCGCGCCCATGATCCAGTCCTCCTTCACGCGGTGCATGGCATCCCAAACGCGCTTCCGGGTGACGCCGCGCTCATCGGTGTTGATCTCGGTGTAGTCATTCGGGTAGCTCCATGTTTCCACCATTTTGGCATCCTGCCAGCGTTCCAGGACGCGGCCCTGGCTGTCGTGGACCCAGCGTTCGTCGCGGAAGCGCTGGAGACCGCCGGAATCCACGAACGACTCGCGCTCAATGACGCGGTCAAGGTTTACGTCCGTGACGGTGCGGTGGACGATTGGCAGGCTGCCAGTGCCGAGTTCCCTGACATCGGTGATTTGATACGGATCGGTGGAATGGTAGCTGCCGGAGAGAGCATACCACGTTGGGTCAGGAAAGGTGGTGTTGGAAATGCCCGAGCGGTATTCATATTCCGTGCGGCTGATGTAATCGGCGGCGCCGGTAGAGGGCGCGACGTTTTGCTTGAGGCGGGTGAGCTTTTGCGGCCGGAAGCGAAGCGGGGCATCCGGATTGTTGCCCTGCACCCGCTCGGTCACGGTGGCGAACCATGTGGTGGCGTCGGCGTAGTCTTTCTGCCAGTCCCAGTCGCCGTAATCGGCAGATTCAGAACGGGAGAGCAACGTGCCGCCCACAAGACGCTCGGTACGGCTGGCGTGCTTCCAGGTATTGGGAAGAATGTCCGGGGCGGCAGCAGGATCGGTCCAGTTGGTCGTTTTGATGACATCGAACCCTGAGCCGGGTGCATTCGCCAAGGCTACCAGCGCAGTTGCCTGATCCTGCATGAGTGGCGGCGGCGCTGCATTGGCCCATGGCGGCGCTGCATCGCCCCAGGGGCGAAGGACCCTCTCCTCTATGGTGCTCTCGTTGATTCTGGAAAGCACATGCGCTTCCCAAGAGCCATCCGGATTGAGGGTGCGCTGAATTTTCCCGTGATTTGGATCATCCGGGAGAAAACCATCTACTTCCGCGCCGAAGTCCCACCATGCCCAGGTGGTGGTCTCATGGCGGGCATTTGCATTGGCGTCCCAGTTTTTCACGGTGCGGCTGACGACTTCCTCACCCCATGAGAACCAGCGGTAGGTCTCTAGAATATCGGCAGCGAGGATGGTGACGCCCGGTGCGGTATCCACGAGGCGCCGGACGTAGGTCTGGAAGCGGTCGCCAATGTTGTTTGTATCGAGGGTGGCCGTCCATTCCTCTTCCGTCTGCCATGTGGCGCCTGCGTCCTTCGTGACCCGTTTCCATGAAGTGGGGCCAAAGGAGTAAGTGCGTGTATCCAAGGGGACACCCCCGCGTTCGGTCTCCACGGTGTAGCCATTCAAAGTGTAGAGACCGGTGCCCGCTCCCAGGTTGGTGATCCGGGTTAGGCGAACAGGAACCGCCCCCGCCGTGGGGGCCGCATTTGCTGCGCCCGAATATTCGGGTGAATAAGAAGCGATCTCCAGCACGGTGGGGGACTGCTGGAGGAGAAATGTGGCTCCTTCTTTGGCAGACACCTTCATCTGATAGCCGGCGGGGGCCGGGAGAATGGCATTCGGGTAGGATGTGTAGCTGTAGATTTCGCCTCCTTCCTTCACCAATCCACGGGCGGTATAGCCGGTGGCATTAGCCGCGTCCGCAGCGGCAGGCAGATCATTCGGGACGATCACGCCGGCGCGGCCTCTGCCGTCGAGCCCTTCCCCCAGGCTGAAGCGGCAGTGCAGTCCAGGTGTTGAGAGTGTGTAGTTGGTTCCCTGGGACGGCGGGGTCAGGTGCGAGCCGGACATTTTCTCCACTGCGGCTCCCAGGTCTGAGGGCCGCTTGCCGCCGGAAGGGCCGCCGCCGCCGCCGCTGTTGCCCGTGGAGTTGGTGGAAGTGTCGGCTGGTCCCTTGGTGCTCTTGTCCGGCTCCTCCGGCGGGACGATGCAGCGGATTGTAGCCCCCATGGCCGTGAACAGCTGGATAAGTATAGGATTATCAATGGGCACCCAACTCTTGCCGGAATCACCGCCGATCAGCACTTCGCAAGCGGGACACATCTTTTTAGGCGATCCCTCAGCGGAAGTTTTTTCTTCGACATGGGCCTCTGTGGCACTGCTGCTGGTATTAACGGACATGGTGAGGGCTTCGCCGCCAGAGGGGACGCCCGCGCCGGTAACATCATCCAGACGAATGCGTTTGGTAACATAATCGCTGCCGCCGTTGGGCGTGGCCCGCATCGTTGCCGTTTTGGAGCCAATGGTGACTGTTGCATCCACCGGGGTCTTGTACCGGACGGAGAACACGCGCGAGCCACCGGGCGGGCCGAATTCGGATTCACCGGAATGAAAGCCGCTGCCGGAGACGCCGCCGCCACAGCACTGAGACTGGAGGTGTGTCGGCAGAGCGAACCAGGGCAGACAGGTGAGGAGCAAAAGCCGTTTGGGAGACGAGTGCATAGTGATAGTGGTATGGAAGGGTTGGGATCAGGAAGGAGAAGGGGTGTCACTGCCTGCCGGCGTCCGCGGGCGGGCGTGCGAGGGCCTGGCCGCGGGGCAGGCGGGTGACTTTGAGCGCCGTGAAAACCTCGCCCGCGTCCTGGCGCACAAAGTCTGCGCGGCGGTTGGCGGTGCGGGGATCGGTGCCGAGGATGAATTCCTCGAAGTTTGTCAGGCCATCGCGGTCCGCATCGGCCAGGGCATCCGAGGCGTCGCGGTGGAGCAGGCCGTGGGCTTTTTCCCATGCATCCGGCAGGCCATCGCCATCCTTGTCATCAGTGACGGCCGCGAGCGTGGAGGGCCGGACGGCGGGGCGCTCTGCGGGTGTGAGGTCCGGCGCGGGCTTGACCGCAGCCGCAGCCAGCAGCTTTTCCACCATCGGCGGGAACGACTCCAGCCGGCCCGGGATGTAGCGCTCCTGCACCCATGCCACGCGGCGTTCCCATTCCGCAGCGGCGACCGGCGCAGAATCGTAGAAGCCGGACCAGCGGGCCGATTCCGCCGCCACGAGCGGACGAAAAGTCTCCGCCATGCGGGCGAAGCTGGTGAGGAGCGAAGCCACCGAGAGGCCGCCACCTTCCGACGTCAACTCGCCCAGCCTGACGCGCACGGCCTCGCGGAAAGCCGGGCGGCGCAGCAGCAGCGTGAAGAGCCGCGCCGGCCCATCCACCGCATGGTCCAGCCGCGGCAGCAAATCGGTATCCCAGCCATCAATTTCCCGCAGACTGAACTCCGCATCCCAACTCACAAATCCGAAAAGCCCGCCCCGACGCTCGATGAGATAGTTCCGCTCCGGCCAGTCGAGATTGGTGAGCCATGCATTCCACAGGATGTAATCAATGAGGCTGGTCTGATCCAGCGTGGCCGCGGCTGCCTGCCACTGCGCGTCCGTGGTCTCAGGGCTGACAGCGCAGGCGGCCACTGCGGCGACGAGCGAGTGCCAGCCCTCCGCGCTGCCGGCGATGGCCTGCACAGGATCACCCGGGGCACTGCCGGCCTCCAGCAAATCGCTGGCAGCCTCCCTTTGGCGCGCCTCGGCCAGCGCGTCCTGCTGTTCCACCGCCTCATACACGCCCCAGTAGAGGCCATTGAGGAAGACATGCACGAAACGCCGCGTCAGAGCGGTGTGTCCCTGCTCGCCCATCCATGCATTGGCCCATGCGTCGGCAAGGTACTTCGCAGAGCGGCGATTCTGCGCCCAGTGGCCGCTCAGCGCCCATGAGTCATGCGTGGGATGACGCAGGAGCAGGCGCTGCACCGGGAAGGCGGCATCCCCGCCAAACACGGCGGCAGCATTCACACCCGCCGCGGGAAAGGTGAGGCGCAGACTGTGCTTGAGCGTCACGTCATGGTGGCGGCTGCTCTGGCCGGAAATGCTCACGGTGGCTGCCGCAGCCGGCGCGGCTCCTGCGGCACCCAGCCACTGCACCGAAACCGCTGCCGTATTTCCCGGACCGGAGCGCGAGGAATTCGTATAAATGCCGCCGCCGGCAGCAAAGAATGCCAGAGGGTCCGCCGCGATGACAACACACGGAGCCACGCGCAAAGCAGCCTCCACGGCTGCCCGGTCGCCCGCCGCCATGCCGACCGAAAGTGGATAGCGCTGAATGTCAGGGCGCATGTGGCCGGAGTCTTCCATCGAGGTTGGATAGCCCGCCGGCAGGGACTGCGCCGTCGCCTGGCCCGGGAAAATGAACGCGCCGCCCGCGCTTTCACTGCTGCGCCCCCTGGCATCTATCGCCACAGCGCGGACCACGGTGGTGGCTGCGACCTCGAGGGGCTTGGCATACACTTTCGCCGTGCGGCGCGTCAGCCTCGGATCACTGCCGTCTGTAGTGTAGAGAATTCTGCCTCCCACAGGCGAGCCAGTAATGGTAAGAGTAACCGCTGCATCCAACAGACCTCCGGGCGACGACAGCGCAGGAGCCGACGGCAACGCAATGTCCGCGTCACCGATAGCCGGGTGGGACTGCGCGGCGGCGAGTTCCAGCACCGTGGTACCGTCGCCGTCAGGATCGTCGTCGCGGTCGTCGAACAGCGGATTGCTCCCCGCCTTTTTCTCATCGGCATCGGCAAAACCGTCAGAGTCAGAATCCAGTCCCAACGGATTTAGTCGGTCAATTCCCAGGTCATCGAGAAACACGGCCTCCGTCGCATCGCCCATGATAATGTAGGCCTGCGCGTGCGGCACCTGGCTTTCCTGAAAACCGAGATTCGCGCCCGCCAGGGCACCATCCAAACGGAGATCCCACACCTGCCGCGCGAAGTCCTCCCGCACTGTGAGCCGCGCCCACTCGGCTGCGATGCCCGAGGTGCCGTCAATCGCCAAACGGAGCCCCGTTTCCAGCCACCGCCCCCCTCCTGCACCATCGCCGTGAAAAACCCACAGCGCCCCCATTTTACTGTCCTCCGGGTCGCGGAAGAAACCGATGCGCGCGCCGTCAATGTCCAGCATATCCCCCGTCTCTGTCTGGGCAGCCGCCACCGGACGAACATAAAAATCCACGAACATCACCGTGGAGGGCGGCTCGGGGGCGGCCAGCGACAACTTCGCCTGCGAAAACGGATCGGCGGGGAAGAGCTTCAACGCCCGCCGCCCGCTGCGCGCCTGACCTTCGACAATTTCCGCCTTACCCTGCTCTACCGACCAGCCGCGCTGACCGTGAATATTGCCCGTCCTGAATTCCGGTTCCTCAAACCCGCACTGCACCGGCGGCGCGACCTGCTGAGCTTCAACGCTTTGCCAGGAAAAGCCCCCCCCTAACACAAATACTGCAAACTGGACACCGGAGAATCGGGCAACACGGGAGCAGGGGACTCTTGTTTTCATAGCAGTGAGTGGCTGACGGACGCCTCTTTATCCGAAGAACCGCAGGGCGTCAAGAAAAGGTGAGAAAAATGTTAAGCGCACCCGGGAAACAAACATCCAACCGCCCCGGAAGGGGTGGATCAGGATGAAAAGCGCCTCTCCCGCCGTCCGGGGGAGCGGAATCTCCCGGAATCCATGCCACGAACCGCCAAAACATCACTCAGTTTCCTGGAAAAGAGGCCAGGATTCCAGGAAAAGAGGCCTCTTTTCCTGGGATCTCTGCTGAGATTCGGTAAAACTCAGCTGAGTTTCCACGAATCTCAGTGAACTTTTCTCAAATCTCACTGAGAAACGGTAAAACCTTGTCGAGTTTCGACAATTCTTCACAAGGTTCCGACGATTCATGGCCTCTTTTCCTGGATTCTCTGCTGAGATTCGACGAATCTCAGTGAACTTTTCCCAAATCTCACTGAGAATCGGTAAAACCTTGTCGAGTTTTGGTAAAACCTCGTGGTGTTTTACCGAAACTCTCGAGAGATTTACCGAACAGAGGCCAGGATTTGGCGAATCTCACTGAACTTTTGACGGGAGTTCACTGCAACACGGTGAAAGCAGGGACAGTTTTACCGAAACTCACGAGAGATTCCCCGAATCTCAGCAGCTTTTCGGCGAACCTCAGGGACGTTTTCCCGGAACTCCACAACACCTCTGCGAAAAGAGACTCCTTTTTAACGGAAGCTCACTGAGAACCGGCGAAGCTCTGCAAACTTTCGCCGAAACTTCCGCAGGATTTCCGGAAACCGGGTCACCCTGCGGCGAAACCCGGGCACCGGGCGCGCCACCATCCGGGGGATTTCCCGAAGCCGGTAAAGAAAGTCAGGGAATCGCAGAAAAAAACAAAAATTCTTATTGCCCTTTTATGGGAATGTGTCATAATGAGGCCGTCGGAGTGGAATAAAAGAGTCACACTCCAGCGACAGCAGCCCCCTCCCCCGGATGGTCTCCCCCGGCTGCTGGTTCCCACAAGGGCAGGCCACCCGAAACAACCGGAGCTGCGCTATGACCTCAACCTACGACACGGGCCTAACATACGGATCAGAAGCCCGCTATGCAGGGGGGCCGGTGCAGCCGCAAACACCCAAAACCATGAACAAAATACACAGGCATCCCACAGGATTTGATCAGAAGGATGTGAGGGTATCTGAAAAGTGCGGGTGACCAGGCGGCAAAATCGTGATGATTTGGAGGTGTTATGGAAACCAAATCAAAAAAG
>JANOZA010000870.1:0-21218 GCA_031429155.1 Verrucomicrobiota bacterium
TGCCGCCGCGGTGTTCGATGGTGCCGTCGTTGGTAATGGCTGAGCCGGAGAAGCCGCCGCCATTCACTTGCAGGAGCGCACCCGGAGCCAGGGTGGTGGTGTTCGTCACTTCGAGATTCGACCCCGTGCCAAGCACGACGCCGGCACCGAGCACGCCGGTGCCGATGTTGAAACCACCAGCGCCGGTGATGGCCAGCGTGCCGCTGTTGAACACGAGCGTGCCGTTGTTAGAAACTGAGCCCGCGGAGAACTTCCCGCCGACCAGCGTTAGTCTCGCCCCGGGAGAGATCGTCGCCGTGTTCGTCACCGAAAGATTGGAAGCGGGACCAAGTGTGACGTTCGCCCCCAGCGCGCCCCCGGTCCCGATGGTAAAACCGCCCGCTCCGGTAATCCCGAGCGTGCCGCTGTTGAAGGCGAACGTCCCGTTATTCACCAACGCGCCGGTGGAGAGCAGTCCCCCATGCATCGTCAGCGAGCGGGTCGCTTCGATGGTCGTCGTCGCTGTGGTCGTGAAGCTGCGCGCCGCGTCGAGGGTGACATCCGTGCCGAGCAGACCGCCGGTCCCGACAGTGAGATTATCCAGGATGCTGAGGGTACCGCTGTTGAAGTTAAGCACACCGCCAGTGCGCACCAGCGGGCCGCGGATGTTCAGTATACCGCCGTCCATGTTGATCTGGCTCGTCGCCTTGAGTCTCGTGGCCGGCCCCGTGGCGGTCGTGAGAGTGCCGCCATTGATAAGGTCCACGCGTGCCGTGCTACTGTCCGTGGTGCCGATCACGGTCTCGCCCCCGCCATTGACCGTCAGTGCAGAGCCGGTCCCGCTGATTACGAGCGTTCCGTTATTCATCCGGTTATAGGTGGCGACGGAAAGGGACGAACCGGTAACGACCGCGCCGCTCAGGATACTTAGAGTTCCCCCGGTCGGGATGACAGGATCCCCAGGCTGCCCATAAGACGAATCTCCCACGCGGATGGCTCCAAAGCTCCCCGTGCTTCTGTTGGAGAATGTGGCGGACGCGCTGTGTCCGAACAGTCCCACGGCCAGCGCTGCGCCGCTCAGGCTGGAACCAGTCCCGTCCACTGTCAGGGGATGATTGGAGGCATCGCGTCCGAGGAGCACCTGCCCCGTTCCGGAAGAAACACTGCCTTCCGCCAGAATATTCATCAGGCTGTTGTTCAGGACAAGGTCGCCCGTCGTCGTTAAGGTCGAGCCGGCACCGGTGATGTCGAGGGTGGGTGGAGCGAATTGATTGATGGGCGAATATTCCCCGATGACCGTGAAATCGCCACCGTTCTGGACAATGAGCCACCCACCCCCGGCGAGATCGAAGGTTCCCGCCGCATCACGGGTCAACTGGCCGCCATTCACCGTCATGTTGCCAATGGCGTTGAAGGTGCCACCCGTGATCGCCACAGTGCCCGTGGGATTGACCGTCGTGGGACCGGTGTTGGGGCTGGTGAATGTTCCACTGTTTTGCACATTAAGCCGGCCGAGTGAACTGCCTGTTCCTCCGATAGTCACCGTGTGAGTGCCTATGGTTATTAAACTGCCCGCAGCCGCCACTGAACCTGCCCCGTTCACCGTGAATGTCGCGGTGGCCGCCGCTGCGGTATTCGCGAGAGCGAGCGAGCCAAAATTAAAAGAGGATCCGCTCAACACATTGACCGTGCAGACACTTCCGGCACCGGTGCCTGCGAGGTCGAGTGCGCCACCAAAGATTCCCGCGAACCCCTGGCTACCGTTGGTGAAGGTCACGGTGGCCGTGTTGCCGTTTTGTCCCCAGAGATGAATGCCCGAACCGGTGCCGAAAGTGCTGCCCGCGCCATCTACAGCCACTGTCGCATTGCCGCCCCCATTGGCGAGGTGGAGCAAGCCGCTGCCCGTAAGGCTGCCGCCTGCGGTGACATTCACCGCACTGCCGGCCCGAAACTCCAGGAGGGTGCCGCCCTGCAACGTAGAGCCGGCGCCGGTGACATTGATCGTCGCCGCATTCGCCTGGGTGAAGTTGCCAGTGAAAAAAGCGTCGCCGCCACCCTGCACGGTGAGTGTCCGGCCTGCGGCGAGGTTGAAGACGCCGCTCGAATCCCGGGTCAGTTGCCCTCCATTGAGCGTGACGTTGCCGTTGGCGTTGAAGGTGCCTCCCGTGATGGCCACCGTGCCAGTGGCGTTCACTGTCGTCAGTCCGGTGCCGCTGTTGAAGGTGCCGCTGTTTTGCACATTGAGCACCGCCGTGTTTGTGCTCGCCGCGCCGATGACGGATGTGCCCGCGCCTGCGATGTTGAGAGTGGACCCGGCCCCGCTGATGTTGATGGTGCCGTTATTGGCCACCGCATTGGGTGCCAGGCTCAGGCCCTGCCCGGTAACCACCGCTCCGCTCCCGATGTTCAGTGTCCCGGAAATGCCCACGACGGGCGTATTATCCACACCGATAGAGCCAAACGTGCCGGTACTGCCGTTGGAAAACGTCAGGCTGCCCGAGCCGGAGAATCCCACATTCAGCGGGTTGGTGACAAGGCTGGAGCCGACCCCGTCCACTGTCATGTTGGCGGAGGTTGCCTGCCCGACGATCAACTGGCCCGGGGTGGAGGAAAACCTGCCGCCGGCGAGGATGTTGATGCTGCTGCCGGAGCCGAACGAGGCGTCGGAAGTCGTGGTGAAGGTGGAGCCTGCGCCCGTCACCGTGATGGTGCCGGAGGTGGCGGCGCTCGGAAAGGTCCCGGTGAGATTGACATCCCCGCCGCCCTGCACAGTGAGCGTCTTGCCCGCGGCCAGCGTCAGCCCCGCTGCGCTCGCGCGGGTGAGGAGTCCGCCGTTGAGCACCGTGTTTTCATTCACGTTGAGCACGCTGCCGCCATTTACGGCGATGGTGCTGGAAGAGGCGAAGTTATGCGTGGTTCCGGCGGCGAGAATGGTGGTGCCCGTGCTCAGTGTAAGGCCGGCCAGAGTCGGAGTGACATTCCCGATGAACGTGAGCGTGCCGGCACCGGTCTTGGTCAGCGTTCCCGGGCCCGTGAGATTGCTGATCACGCTGCCGTTGACCGCGGCATTGAACGTCAGGAAATTGTTTTGGAGACCGAGGATGGTCAGCGAGAGTGGGCCGGTCGTCGCATTGCAGGCACTGGTCGCCGTGTCGACGTACACGGCGTTGCCGAATGTCGCCATGTCCGCATCGTTGTTGGTGATGCCGGTGGTGCCGATCCTGAGAGGCAGTCCGCTGAAGGTAAAGGCATTCGCTCCGGCGGTGTTGTTGAGCGTCAGGGAATCCGCGCTCAGCACATTCAAGAAGGTCGGCGTGAGCCGCACCGTGCCTCCGAAAAAGAGATCGGTATTGGCGAGGTCGCTCACCGGCGCGCCGTCGGGATTCCAGTTGGCGGCAGTGCTGACGTCATTGTTCGTGCCGCCACCGTCCCAGGTGTAGTTGATGGCGGGCGCGGGAGTGGCAGCGAGGAGAGCGGCGAGACCGGGGAGGCAGAGATGGAGTTTCATAATGGCGGAGTGGTGCAGATGATTCCTGCATTCTCCCTCCATCGAAGTTTCCCCCGCGGCCTTACAGGCCTTCGCGCGTTTTCCTCAAATTACTTCCCAAAGAGCAGGCGCAGTTCTTCCTCGGCCGCTTCCCGGCTGCCCACCGTTTGCATGATCTCGTCCATGATGAGTTCGCGGCAGCGCAGCCGGTAACGATGCACGGTGACACTGAGGGCGTTCTCGGTGATGCCGAGGGACGCGGCGGCCTGACGGTATTCGCCGGCATCCGGCGGAGTGGCCACAAATCCGCGCAGGGCCGCGAACGTGGCGGCGCGACCGGCGGCGGTCTGTTCGGCTTCGAGTCGGTCAAAGGCCCGCGACAGCAGCACCTGCGTCCAGCCGCGGTCGAACGCGGCATCCGGCGTGTCGTGCGTGGCGGGCAGCAGGGCGTAGAGTTGCTCCGGCTCCAGCGCATCGAGCGAGATCACCGGCTGCCCGCCGCCGCGCCGGGAGGCGGACGCGACGCGGTGTTGGTCGGTGAGGAAGTGTTCGATGCTGCGGATGAGAAACGTGCGGAAGCGGCCCTTGGCGGGGTCCACGGCCTCCAGGGAATTCCTCCGCAGCAGCACGGCGATGAATTCCTGGGTCATGTCCCGGGCCTCGTCCGCCCCCTGGCCGCGGCGGCGCATCCAGGCATAAATGGGATACCAGTAGGTGCGGCAGAGGTTCTCCAGCGCGGCGGCAGCCCCGGGGTCGTCGGGATTGCCGGCGCGCAGCACCATGCTCCAGCGAGTCTCAGTGAACTGGTCACCGGACGGTGGAACGGGTCGTGCGGCGGCGGAGTCTCCCATGGGCGTTTTCGCCCGAGACTAGCGCCGGCATGGCGGGGATGGCCAGTGAATCTTTTCCGTGCCCGGGAGCCTTCCAGCGAGGCTACCACAGCGTGTAGCTCTCACTCGTCCATGAGGGGACACCAAGGGGCCACAGCGGCGGGGGCGCGAACAGGAAGGTGGGACCCGGCCAGAAGGGGGCCATGAAGTGAGTCCCGTCGGCAGTGGCATTGTCCACGGTGAAGGCCCCGCCCGGAGCGACGACGCGGGGGGAGATGTTGAAGGTGTCGCTGGCAGGGAAGCCGGGGGGAGGCACGAAGTTGATGACCTCCCACTTCCACCAGGCATTGGCGCTCATGTTGCCGCTGAGGACGTTGGTGGCAAAGTCGTAGTACCAGAAGAGGTCATAGTGAAAGGTGGTGCGCAGGAGCGGCTGCTGTCCGTTCGCGGGATTGGGGAGGTGCGTGTTCACGAAATCACCGCTTTTGGTCAGCGAGTAGGAGAGCCAGTCGTGATCGAATTCGAAGAGTTCGATCGGCAAAGGCAGGGACCCGATGTTCAGAATGGGAGTGACGCCGGGAGCGGGCTGGATGGAGCGTCCCGGGCCTGCGGAGCGGAAGCGCATAGGGAAGGAATTCGTGACGAAGCCTCCCAACGTGACGGTGCCGTTCCCTGCCAGATCGAAGCTGCCGTCCGGCTGGATGCGCCCGGTGAACCTCGCGTCCCCGAGATCCCGGGGATGGAGGGTGCCGCCGAGGTTGGCGGTGACGATGAAGTTCACGTCTGCCACCACGTTCAGTCCATTCTGATCGAAGGTAATGCTGGCATTGGGGGCGGGGAGGTTACGCAGGTTGAGGTTATTGAGAAAACTTCCGGTGGCGATCAGCGAGGCGCCCACTCGCGTGACCTTCATTACCCCCGCCGGAGTGATGGTCCCCCCCAGCGCAGGGAGGCCGAGATTGCCGATGCCTGGAGAGATGTTGAAACTGAAGTCGGAGAAGTTCATCAGCGGCGGCGTAGTCGCGCCGAGAATCCCGTCGAGGCTCAAGTCGAAGCCGTTACCGGCGGGAACGTAGCCGCAGAGATTGAGGTGGAGGTCATCCACGGTCAGACGGGCGCGGGTGCGGACGCCGGAAGGCTGGACGGGTTCCACTGTGAACACCGCTTTGCAGACGGGATTGCCGCTCAACGGGGCGAATCCTGCCGGGAGGGGAGGGGTGGTCGGAATGGTCGGAATGGTATTCAGTGCCAGGGAACCGGTGAACGTCGCCGTGAGGTTTTCATCGCGGCGGAAACTGAAGCCGGCATTGTTGAACCCGTAGCCGAAGAGCGAGACACCGGAGGCGGCGGAGGTGCTGAAATCAAAGCCGGCACCGGAAGTAATGACGCCGTTCATTCCGAGGGTGAGGTCTGTTGCGGGGGTGAGGCCCGGAAGGGTGGCGTTGCCGTTGAAGAACAGGCGCAGGCCGTTGCCGGCGGCGTGGAGTTCGCGGATCTCGGCGGCGCTCAGGGCGCGCTGGAAGAAGGCGACTTCGTCAATGCCGCCGTTCCAGTATTGCCCGCTCGCTGTGCCATCGGGGCTTTGCAGAGCGCCGATCCACACCGGCAGCGAGTTGTTGTCCAGCGGGCCGGTGCCGATGACTCTCGTGTTCTCCAGCCGTCCGTCCACATAGAGGGACTTGGTGCCGTTGTCATAGACTCCGGTGACGTGATGCCACTGGCCATCGGCTACAGAGTTCGCCGATGGCAGCGAATCATTCGCGCCGGCCCTGCGAGTGTCGAAGCTGATGCTGTTCGTATTGGCATACCGGATGAGGTGCCACGCGTTGGCGCCTTTACCGACGACCGTCTGCCAGTCCTGCGTGAAGGCGTCCACTTTGATCCACGCCATGATGGTCATGGCGGTGCCGCCCTGAAGGTTGGGGTGGTGGGGAATGTTGATCACGTCGTTGACGCCGTCGAGACGGTAGCTCTGCCGGGTCGCAGGGTAGAGCGGTCCCGGCTCATTGACTGTCGGGCTACCGAGCGGCGTGCCGTGGTGTCCGTGACCTGTGTAGTCCTCGACCGGGTCCCCAATGTCCTCTTCGTTTAGCGCCCACCACGCTTCCGCCCCCAGGGCCGTCATCCGGGTGCCAAAGTTCTGCGGGGGCGCCCCGAGACTGAATCCTCCCGCCAGACCGAAACCGAAAAACGTCTGCGGGGCACTGGAAGTGAAAGCGACCGCGCCGCTGCTGCTGATGGAGCCGGTGAACGGGATCGCCGGCAGTCCAGGCAGGGACGGTGCGCCGGCGGCGATGTTGAGCGTGGTGTTTCCACCGCTGCGCAGGAAAGTGAGGTTGGGGCTGGGGAACTGAAACCCTCGCAGATTGAGAGACGGCGGCGTGAACGGCACGCTGTAACCGCCGCCCGCGGGGATCGTGAAGGCCGGGAGGTTCACCGGGAGGAAGAGACTGCCGAGAGCCAGCCGCGAGGCCGGCACCGCGAGGCCGGTGCTGCTGAGTGTGAGGGCCAGTGAGCCTCCACCGGCCGCCGTGAGGGCAAAGCTGCCCGCGGCGAGTTCCGGCAGAGTGCCTGTGAACGAGAGGGCGTTGTCGTAGGCAAGGGTGCCGCTGAGCGGGATCGAAGCAGTGGGGAACCCTGGCACGGGCAGCGTGCCGCTGAAGGCAAGGGTCGCGCCATTGCCGGCGGCGTAGAGGCTCCGCACTTCCTCGCCGCTCAAGCCGCGGCGGAAGAACGCGACGTCATCAACGCCGCCGCTCCAGTATTGCCCGCTGGCAGTGCCGTCAGGATTCTGCAGCGCGCCGATCCAGACCGGAAGATTATTGCTCGCGAGAGGACCCGCGGCGGTGGTCCCCGTCTTTTCCAGCCGTCCGTCCACGTAGAGGGACTTGGTGCCGTTGTCATACACGCCGGCGATGTGGTGCCAGTTCCCGTCGGCGACGGAAATGTCAGACGGCAGCGAATGATTCGCGCCAGCGCTGCGGGTGTCGAAGCTGATGCGGTTCGTATTGGCATACCGAATCAGGTGCCATGCATTAGCGCCTTTGCCGACGACCGTCTGCCAGTCCTGCGTGAACGTGTTCACTTTGATCCATGCCATGACGGTCATCGCCGTGCCGCCTTCCAGCGTGGCCGCATGGGGGATCGCCGCGTAACCATTGGTGCCGTTGAAGAGATAGCTGGTGCCCGTGGCAGGGTAGCCGGCACCGGGCTGGTTGACTTGCACCGTCCCCGTACGGGTGCCGTTGTGCCCGTGGGCGGTACTATCCAGTGTGGCGGAACCCGCGGTGTCATCGAGCGTCCAAGAGGCTTCCGGGCTGAGCGCCGACAACCTAAACGCATAGGCCAGCGCGGAAGGCGAGGAGAAGGTGAAACTGCCGGTGGCGCTGTAGCCGAATACTGACGGCGTGGTCGTTCCGGACCCGAGGTTGAACGAGCCGTCGCTGCTGATGCTGCCGGTGAGGCTGATGGCCGGCAGCCCCGGAGGTGCCGGCAACTGGCAGGAGATGTTGGTGACGGACAGATTCCCGCCGGAACGCTGCACGGAGCACTGGAAGGAATTGAGCGAGTAGCCGCGCAGCGGGACGCTCAAGGGAGCGGGCGTGACCGCAGTGAAGTTGTAGGCCGTGTTGAGCAGAAGTTCCGGCAGCGGAATTTCAAAATTCGCAAACGGCCCCGCCAGCCGCAGCTTGGCCCCGGTGAGCGAGGCACTGGCTCCGCCGCTGATGCTCAGACTGAGTTTGGTGGCCCCCGCTGCGGACGGGATGACGGTCAGGATGCCGCTCGTCAGGACTGAAGTGTCGAGGAACAGCGTGCCGTCGAAAGTGACCGCCGCCGTCAGGGGAGTGCCGGACCATGTGGCCTCCACCGTGCCGGTGGCGGTGACTAGGCCGCTGCCGGCGGTGACGGTGAAGATCGCCCGGTTCGGAGTGAGAGTGTAGCTGGTGCCCGCAGGCATGGAGACATCCCATGCGAGGGCCGGCGGCTTCGGCAGGCTTGCAGTGAGCTGGCCAGTCAAAGTGAACGCTCCATTCGTGGCAATGGTGCCGCTGCCCAGGGGAATGGTGCCGGTACCGGTGATCACCCCGGACATGCTCCCCACAACAGTGGCGCTGGTCGTGATGGCGATGGAGGGGGCCGTGGAAACCTGCACGGACCAGTTCCATGTTACTCCGACGGAAAATGGCCCGAAAGTCATCGGCAGCATGGCCACCGGCAGCGCAGGGAATACGAGATTCGGGCCGATGCTGAATGGCGCGAGGTTTACGGTTTGATTGAAGGGAGCACCGGCGGTGAATCGCGCGCCGGACACCGTCGCGTTGCCGGCCCCGCTGAGAGACAGCACCAGTTTGTCGCCGGGTCCGTTGCCCCTCAGAGACATCACGCCCACGGTGATCGGATTCAGCGAAAGGCTGCCGGAGAATGTGGCCACACCGGCGGTGGTCACATTCAGCGTGCCCGCGGCAGCCACGCCGCCGGTGGTGCTGTTCACGCCGACGGTGATCCCCTGATTGTTAACCGTCACCGTGGCTCCCGCCTGGATGCTGACATCCCACGGCAATCCAGTGGGCTTTGGCAGACCGGCGGCAGCCGTGGCCGTGAACGACCACACGCCCTGACGGGTGATGGTGCCGGTGAAGGTGAGTGCTCCTGACAATGCCGGAAAGCCTGGCAGACTGGTCGCCTCGGCGACGATGGAGGCATCGCCATTCGTGGAGATCTGCGCACTCTTCACGGTGAAAGTGGTGCCGAAGCCGGGGATATTCAGCACCCCGGAAGCCCGGCCAGTCAGCACGCCGGTGGCGTGGTTATAGCAGATACCCGCGGCGGCCTGTTCGATCTGGATACCACCGGTCCATGTCAACGTGGTGGCCGCGGTGGCACGGGTCCGGAGCGTATTGGCGAGAGCCAGCAGGCGGAAGGCTAGTTTCTCGGCTTCGAGCAGGCAGAACTTGCGCTTCGTTTGATTGGGAACGGTCAGTCCGTCAAAGCGCGCAGCTTCGTCCAGCAACATCGTGGCGGCCACATAGAGCGTCTCCAGCATCGCAGGGTCGTTTTGCGAGGCGGAGAGCGTGACGAGGCGATCCACGAGAGCGCCCATGCGCTGGGCCGATTCCCAGCCGATTGTGCCATCACCCAGACCAAGATAATCCCGCAGCTTTGCGTTCTGGATCCCGGCCTCCAGCAGCACCCGAATCTCTTCGGAATTGAAGAGCGAGAGACTGGCCCATGCGGCGTCGAGACTGGCCCTGGCGGCGTTGTAATAGACAGTAACGACTGCCGCGGAAATGACCGAGACTGCGCTCCCCGCTTCCTTTGTGATGGAGAGCAATGTCCGGGTGAAGGAAATGTCCGCCAGCGCACCGACAATGACATCTATGGCAGAGACGGCGCCGATACCAGACTCGACGGACATGATGGCAATATGGCTTGTGATTAACACCGGCACCACAATTGAAACGACCACCCCCTGAATCGTTCCGTCAGTGACTCTCCTGGCGATCCACACGTAGCGCGCCACGGCGTTGCCGTGGGCGATCCTGTCGAACCGGCTGGCGATTTCCGGAATCGCACGCGCGAGGAGGGCTTCGCAATGTTTGGCGAGCAGCGTGAGCAACTCCGACTTCCTCGCGGAGGCGCTGACCGGAATGCCGTTGGCTGACGCGCCGGCGAATAAGTCATACAGCGTCTGCAGATACGTCCATGCCTCCTCCAGGGAGAGGCTGCGCACGGTCGGATTCTGGATTAGATCCACCACGCCCGCGCTGACACTGAGATCCGTGGCGGTTAAGCTCGCCGCGCGGTCAATGATGCGGCCGGTGCGGGTGGCGAGACCAGCGTCGTCTTCCGTCTGACCTGTCAGAAGGGTTCTGCGCTGGATGTAAAACTGCACCGCCCGCGTGGCGGTGCCGATGCTGATTTCGATACCGGCGTCGAGCCGGTCGGAGATCTCGTCCCATGATTCGAGCCGGGCGGTTTGCAGCGGGGTGCCGGCGGCAACGGGCAGGCCGGAGGCTTTGAGTTGCTCCAGCGTCATCCACACTTCCAGAAGAGCATCGAAGGTGGGGGCGGTGCGCGCGGCACGTCCGGCCTGCTGGAGATAGTTCGTCAGTTCCGCGGGAGCGGGGAGCGATGGCACTGCGATTTTGGCATTGGCGAACGACTCCAGCATGGCCTTCCCCTGCCGGAGGAGGGTGTCGTTGCGTTCCAGCACTGGCCCGGGCGGCGTAATCTGGTCAAGCCAGCGGCGAAAGGCGACGGCGCGGCGCTCGCAGGCGTTGAGCTTGTGACGCAGCGCTTTCGCAATCGGGTCCAGCGCGGTCCGGGTCGCCGCCGTCGCGGCGTCAATCGTCTCCGCGCCCGGCAGGGTCCAGGAGGAGGAGAAGGAGAAATCAAGATCTTCGGCGAACACCTCCATGCAGATCTCATCCCCGCAGCCCGTGAGTGCCGCCTCGAAGAACGGGCCGCCGGAACCCAGTGTAACGCGGGCAGAGCCGTTCACACAGAGTTCAAAGGGATCGCACTCCAGCGTACCTTCACCGCCGGCGAAATTGATCGTCGTGCCCCCGCCGGGCAGGCTCACCGGCCAGCGGCAAGGGATTTTCAGTTTCTGCGGACACTGGTAGTCGAAGATGACATCCGGGAATCCGAACCCGGGATCCGGCAGCCAGTCGAGGATCCCGCCGGCCATGTCGAGCACCGCGCCGACGAGACCTTTTGGCGAAAACGTACCGCTTTTGAGCACCGCATCGAATCTGCCGAAAAGGCTGAAGTGAATGCCGGCGGAGGCATTGAGGCTGAACACGCCCAGCAGGTCGGCGACAGTCACCGCGCCATCCATGTCGAGTGAGAGAGTGGTGCTCGAATGAATCTCGTAATCCTGCCCGAGTTGCAGCGGGCAGTCCGGTGCGCTCGCCAGCTTCATGTGAAGAAACTTCAAAACCGACAGCGCGCCGTTCTTCACAATTTGCAGGCCGTTGGGAAACCTCAGAGCGAAGGTGCCGCGACCGCCGTTGGCGCAGGGAATCACGGGCCGCCATTCGACGGCGGGGAGATTGCCAAGGATGTCCGCAATGACACGTCCGCCTTCGATCGGCTCACCGTCCGGTCCCAGCGGCACGAAGTTCCCCGGATGCTCCAGCAGATAGTCCGGTTGTGTCGGTAGGGTGACCGGACGGAAACTGCCATCGGGATCCACCGAGCCGATGACGGGTACGACGGTTCCGACGCGCACTCCCTGCACCAGCGGAGCCAAGGAAGGGTCGAGCGCGGTGACGGGAAGTTTCACTTCCATCATTCCATCAATGTCCGTTGCGGCCCCACCAGAGCCGGCGGGGAAATGCAGCCGGCCAGTGACGAGCATCGGGACTACTGAAGCCTGAGGCTGTGGAAATGAGCCTGAGGCAGGGGGGTATGGATTGATGCCCAGCAGGTTTATTGTGCTCTCTTTTTCGGCAGAGACTCCCGAGCCAAAAGTGACGGCTTGGGAACACTTGAATTTGAGTGTGTAGCTAACATAAATTGCCGTAAACCATGACCCGGAGGCATTAATGGAGTTCACTGGATTTCGCCCGGGAAAGCTGCCGGTGAGCGTACCCGTTCCCCCTCCTCCACCTGTCATGCCCGACAAGGTCCCCGCGGTGATGGGAATCGGCTGATCGTACCATGAAGTCGGCGTCAATACGAGAAACCCAGGAATCAAGGTCATCGGCGAGGGCAATCCAGTTGTTCCCGCCACAACGGAAGCGATCCCGCTGGCCGCATCGATCGTCCACGGCACACTAAAAATCGTTGCCCCTCCCGGGCCGAGCAGCGGGCCGGTGCCGGTAATGATCTGCGTGACGGTATTCCATGTCACCGCCGCGGTGCCGGCGACGGTGAAGGGCCCAATGCGTACGTTGCCCGTCGCCGTGACAGTGGTGCCGTTCTGCGTGATGGCGGTGGCGGAAAGCTCCAGATTTTCCGTGACTGGCCGCCGCGCCCGCACGCCGCTGATGTTCACGGTGAACGGCAGCACCACTGAATCCAGCGTCACGCCCGGCACGGAAGTCATGCGAGCCTTGAAACTGTGCGCGCCGTTGTTCCGCTCATCCGTCAGCCAGTCGAACACCCATTCGCTCTGTCCGGCCTGCACGGCATTTCCCAGTGGGGCGGCACCGTCGAAGATCTGCACCGCGGCGATGCCCGACGGATGATAGGCCCGCAGCTTGAAGCGCACGGAGGCTGCCACATTCAGCGGCGAAGTCCTGTCGGCGGTAAAGGAATTGATGAACGGTGCCCGGCCAATGTCGTAGGAGGTCGTGACGCGATAGAAGACTTTCCTGTCGGCTGTGGAATAGGGGACGGCGACGGTGGACTGCGCCGCGCTGGCTGTAACTGACGACACCTGCTGCCAGCCGGCGGTTGAGGTGGATTTCTCGATGCTGTAAACGCGCCCGCTGACACTGCTCCACGAAAGCTGCATCCGGGGCGGGTTGGTCAGAGGAACGATGCTGTTCAGTCGCACCACGTCGGTGCGGAGGTTCGGGTTCGTGCCCGTGAACCATTCCGCTACATCCGGCTGGCCGTCGCCGTCGGTGTCAGTGGAAAGCAGCGCCGCCGGCGGAGGATCGAGCGCGATGGCCCGCGGCAAAACGCAGAGCAGGATGAAGAACCAAATGGTGAATCGTGCGGCGGAGGAAAGTGCGGGTGTTTTCATGGCGGGAAGTTGGCGCACTTCCCGCAAGCGAAGGTTTCCCGCCGTCATTACAGAGATCGTCAAAGTTTTTTCAGCCATGCACCGGCACCGCCTCACTGCGCGATCCCGTGCGCCGTTACTTCTCCGGAAACGTCGGCAACTGTGAGGGCAGCACCGCGGCGGGCGGCTGATCGTTCCAGCCGAGGCCGGCTTCGTGCAGCTTTTCGCGCAGCAGTTTCAGGTTCCAGAGGCGGACGGTGCGCTGGGCGTCGCAGGCGAGCCAATTTCCGTCGCGGCTGAGGGCGAGGCCCCAGGCGTTGATCGTCGGCGACAGCGGCTGCGTGAGGCGGGCGAGTTCTTCGCCGGTGCTCATGCTCACGAGTCGGATCGTCGCTTCGTCCGCCATGAGGGCCATGAGGCCGGCTTCCGGCGCAAAGTCCATAGGGCCGGGATTGAAGGCGGCGGTGTCCAAAGGATAGCGCCGCAATTCTTTCCAGGTGCCGGTTTCAAATTCGGTGATGCCGGCCTGATCGGAGACGAGCAGCCGCTTGCCGTCGGGCGTGAAGCGCGGCGCGGATTTTCCGGCGGTGAGCCTGGTGACCAGTTTCCCGTCTTCCGCCGACCAGAGGCACAGGTTTCCGTCCACCGTGCCCGCATTGCTGGAGCGCCCGGTGGCCAGCCACTTGCCATCCGGACTCCAGGCGATTCCGGCAGGCATCGCGAGTTCCTCCAGCGGGAACAACTCCGCTCCCGTCCGCGTATCGAACACCGCCGGACGTTGCGCGCGGGAGAACAGCCGCGTGCCGTCGGGAGAAAGCGCAAAGCCGTAGCTGGCACTCACATCCACCGGCAGGGGCGCACCGGCGCGCAGGGTGACGCCACCCTCCGGCGTGTCCTCCAGGGTCAGCGGGTAGAGGCCTTGCGTTGCATCGTGAATGATCATCGTGCGCGAGCCGGTGAAGAATCCATTGTAGGCTTTGCCGAGCTTCAGGTGCGCCACGGCTCGCAGCTTGACGGGATCCCACAGCGTGAGGGATTGCCCGGTGAGCACCGACAGCCATTTCCCGTCGGGACTGAAATGCAGCACGCTGTCCGTGATCTCCGCATCCGGCGGCAGCGGCAGCACGCGCCAGACATCGGGCGGGGTGACGGCACAAATGCCCGGGCGATTTCCATTCAGGACCAGCAGCGAATTTCCGTCGGCGCTGAATCTGTGAAAACGGAAGCCCCGGGTCTGCATCAGAGAATCCGGCAGCGCGGGATGCGCGATGCGCACATAGCCGTCCCATGCGGTGGTGAGCGTGAAGTTCCCGGACGGGTGCATGAGCACGATGGTTCCCTCGCGCGGGTGGCGCATGTAACTGCGCGCGGTGTTGAGCGCCGGGCGCACATGATAGACATCGAAGCCCGAGGTTCCGACCATCACCGTGCCATCCCACGGATGCCAGTCGAAGCTCCAGAGGCCGCCCTCCAGCGGCGGCAGCACCTGCGCGCTGGCGAGTGGCGCGAGGGTCCAGAGTTCCCAGCGATTCTCAAAGGTCACCGTGGCCCGACTGCCGTCGGGCTGAGGAGTGATATTGTGAGGCAAGTCCACGCAGGGTGTGGCGGCCAGCACGCTGCCCACCGCGGTTTCACGCACCTCCAGATGGCCGGCACGCCAGAAAATAATGCGCTCGCAGTGGTGGGTGAAGGCGGCAGTGAGCCGACCGACCGATGCCGCCTCCCACACTTTGCTTTGATCCGCGACGCGCCAGAGCGTGCCCGTGCGGCCACCGGTTTCGTCCTTCGCTCCATGCACGGTGAACAGCCAGGCATGATCCGGCGACGCCACCGCCAGACTCAGTTCAGGAAGCTCAAAGCTGGCTAGAATGTGACCGTCTGCGAGGCGCTGGAAGCAGGCCTTTCCGCCGGCGGTGAACATGATCTGCGTCAGCGCATCGTTGCCGTGGATCGCACCTGTCGTCCTGGGCGGCAGCGGTGGAAAGAGCGCGGGATCACCGAGGTCCGGCAGCGCGAGCGCGGCGATGGCTTCGTTGCGCAACTCCATCGTGGGACGGTAGGCGGCGGCGCTGCGAATGGCTTCCATGCTGCGCGTGCGCTGGCCTCGCTCGCCGGAAACGCGCCAGGCGCGGGCTTCGTTGCGATTCGAGACCCACATCGTTTCCCGCGCATCGTGCAGAGCCGCGTTGGCGCGGTTCCATTGCCAGAGGACGCCCGTCAAACCAGCCAGGAAAATCACGAGCGCCGCTGCCGCCAGACCCGCGACCGCCGGGCGCCGGCGGCACCAGCGCCAGAGACGCTCCGCCTTGCCAACCGCGCGCGCCGTAATCGGTTCGCCGCTCAGCCAGCGCTGCAAATCATCCGCCAGCGCCTGCGCCGAGCGGTAACGGCGCGGCGGTTCCTTCTCCAGGCACTTGCGGCAGATGATGTCGAGGTCGCGGTCCACTTCCGTGTGGACGGAGGAAATGGAGGCCGGCTCCTTTTCGCGAATGGCCGTGAAGAGTTCCGGCAGCGAGTCCGCGCGGAACGGCGGAGCGCCGCTCAGCAGCTCGTAGAATATCGCGCCGAGGCTATAGACATCTACGGCGGTGGTGGGCGGCTGGCGCGTGTCCGTTTGCTCCGGCGCCATGTAGCTCGGCGTGCCGACCGCGGCGCCGGTTAATGTCAGGTGCGAGTCGGCATCCATGCGCCGCGCCAGTCCGAAGTCGGTCACATGCGGTTCCTGCTGCTCATCGAGGAGAATGTTGCCCGGCTTCAAATCGCGGTGCAAAAAGCCGCGCTCGTGCGCGTGCTGCACCGCCAGCGCCACGCGGAGGATCATGCGTGCGGCGTCCCGCGGCGGCAGAGCACGCGCGGTGCGGCGCAGAAACGCCGACAGACTTTCGCCCTCGATCAACTGCATCGCAAAGAACGGCTGCCCGTCGTCCTGCCCGGCCTCGTAGATGCTGACTATGCCCGGATGATCCAGCGCCGCCGCCGCTGCGGCCTCCGCGAGGAACCGCTGCCGCTCCACACTGGAAGCCATGGCACCCGTCAGGATGAGTTTCACCGCCACTGGACGGTTGAGGCTCATCTGGCGCGCGCGATAGACCACTCCCATGCCGCCCCGGCCCAGTTCTTCGTGCAGTTCGTAATCGCCCACGCGCGGAGCCGTATGCCTGTCCGTCCCGCTGCCCGGCGCGCCGCTGCGCACGGTCTCAAAGAAAAGTTCGGACCCCAGGCAATCCGGGCAAAGATGGCCCGGCACGGTGGGAATGAGAGGAGCGCGGCAACGCGCGCAGAACAGTTCGTTCGGCGAAGGCATACCGGACATCATCGAAGTTTTTGCCGCCTGATTACAACCAGCTTCACAGAAAAATGCCGTGTCGCGGGCATTGTGCAGTCCCCCCGTCCACCTCCGGTACATCTCGCAACACCGTGCGGCTCACGGCGTGAGTGTGATCTGGAGGCGCATCTGCCGGCGCGGGGTGGTGGCGGTGTTTAGAATGTCGCGCACTTCGACGAGGCCAGGGTCGGGCAGGGGATGCGCGCGGTTTTCAGAGACGAAGCCAGGGCCGGTGAAGACGGCGCTGTTCACGCTGACGGCGAGGTCGGTCCAGGTGAGGAGGTCGGCGCTGGCCTGGACGACTAACGTGACGCCGGTGCGGTCGAGTGGGCGGGTGAAGAGGAGGCGGAGGCGCTGGCCGTCCACGTAGGTGTGCAGGCCGCCGTCGGGCAGGACGGTGCCGGCCTGCGGCGGGAAGAGGCCGAGGGCGAATTCCTGGGCGTTGTCGTAGCCGTCGTTGTCGTGGTCGCCGAGCGGAAGTGCGCCGGGGATGCCGGAGGCGGTGGCCCATTGCGCAAATGTCAGGCCGGTGCTGCTGGCGACGGTGATGACGCCGGTGTTGTAGAGTTGACTGGTGTCCCATGCGAGGCCGGCGGGGAGCGCGGGAAGTGTGAGGCTGGCGAAGGTGCCGGCGTCGCGCGCGGCGTCGAAATCGAAGATGTCGAAGCTCTGCCCCGCGGCGGGCGTGAAGCCGCCGATAAGCGTGACGGCGAGGGTGCCTCCCCATTCCACCTGCGGCGTGGCAGCGTGGGTGAAGTTGAGTTTGTCGTGCTGCGTGCCGGGCGTGAGGCCGCCGATTTCCAATGTCAGGCTGTTGGAGGGCGAGAAGACGACCTGCGGTGCCATGTTCACGATGGCGGGGCTGTTGCCGGGGCGGAGGTCGCCGATGAAATAGATGGTGCCGCTGCCGGTGTAGGAGCCGCTGCCGCTTTGGCTGCCGAAGAAGACGGTGCTGCATCCCGCGCCGGTGAAGATCTCGGTGCCGTTGTGCAGGACATCGTCCCAGAAGGTGGTGACGCTGCCCGCGCCGCTGGTGGCGACGCGGCTGCCGGCGTTGAGCAGGGCATCGCCGAAGAGGTCTGTGGTGCCGCCGGAGAAGGCCATGCTTCCGTTGTTGGTGATGCTGCCGGAGAAGAGGGTGCCGCGTCCGCTGATGAAGCCGGTGGCGCTGTTGGTGAAGTTGCCTGCGTATTCAATGGAGCCGCCCTGGAGCGTGACCTGCCCGGCATTGGGCGCGAAGCCGCCGAGGAACGTCAGCGACTTGCCAGTGTCCACGCGGATCCTGCCGGCGGCGTTGTTCGTCACGTTGCCGCTGATGACGCCGTCGCCGAGCAGCAGGCCGTCGTTTTGCACAGTGCCGAGCGAGCCGGAGCGGAGTTCGAGCCGGGACTGGTTGATGAGGTTGCTGGCAGCGAGCACGCCGCCGTCCACGGTGAGCGGGGTTTGCAGGGTCACATTGGCGGTGGAAGTGAGCGCCTGCCCGGCGTTGAGCGCGGCGTCGAGGCCGAGGAGCTTCGGCACGTTCGCGCTGGTGAGGGAAAAGGCCGCGTCAAAGCGCAGGGTGCCGCCCGTCCAGTTGAACTGCCCGTCGAGCGTCGGCACCGTGTCCACGGCGAGCGTGCCGCTGCTGAGGTTCACTGTGCCGCCGCTGAAAATCCGCAGCGTGGCGACATCTACCGTGCCGCCGGCGACGTTCAGCGTGCCGGTGCCGCCGACAGTGCTCAAGGAGCCGCCGACTGCGAAGACGTTGTTCGCGAGGAATTGCGCGCCGCTCTCCACGCTCACGGTGCCTTCGCCGCCCACGAGGGAGCCGATGGCCACGACGTTCGCGCCGATATTGAACACCCTCCCGTGGCGCAGCAGCAGTTGCCCGCGGCGATTGCTGCCGACGGTGACGCCAAGGACGTTCGTGTTCGTGCCGGTGCTGCCGATGAGTTCCAGCGTGGGCAAGTCGCTGTGGTAGTCGCCGTTGAGGATCAATGGCGCCACCGCCGCGCCTGGCTGAAAATTCCCCGCCACCTGGAGCAGCCCGTCGGTGAAATTGAAGACGCCGTTGTTGGTGAAATTGCCTGCGACGAAGATCGCGCCGCCGTCGAGATTGAGCGTGCCGGCCGGCGCTCCGGCGGGGTCGTTCACGGTGAGATTCGACCCGACATACAGCTCGCCATCGCTGGCGACGTTGAGCGTCCCGGTGCCGAGGTTGGCGACGGTCACCACGCCGCTGGTCGTCAGCTTCGAGCCGGTGCCGGTGAGGTTTACTTCGCCGATGCCGCTCGCATTGTTCCCGAGGATCAAGCTATTCGCGGAGACATCGCCTCCGGCGGAAACCGTCAAGTCGCCCGTGCCACTGTTGCCGACGGTGAGTGTGATGCCCAGCTTCCACCGCGAGCCGACGCCGGTGACGGTGGCGCGGCCCTCGCTGCCCGCGGTCCCGCCAAGGAATGCTAAGGAATTCGAGACGACCTGGCCGCCGTTGGAGACGGTCATCACGCCGAGGCCGTTGTTGCCGATGTTCTGCGTTTGCGTCAGATTCCACCGCGAGCCTGCACCCGAGACTGTCGCCGTGCCGACGCCCGTGGCGAAGTTGCCGAGCGTGACGGTACCCGTCGATGAGACCAGCCCGCCGGAGGAAACCGTGAGCGTGCCGTCGCCGGCGCTCCCGATGGTTGTGGCAAAGACCGACCAGGATGAGCCGGCGCCGCTGACGGTCACCGTGCCATCCGTGCCGAGGTCGGCTGCCAGCAGGGCGTTCCCCGTGTTCGCGAGTGTGCCTCCGTTGAGCACGTTCAAGGTGCCGGTGCCGCTGTTCCCGATGTTCGTTTCGCCGCTGAAATCCGCGACGGCATTCGGGCCGGTGATGCTCACCGTGCCCGTGACACCCGCGCCGTTCCCGAGAGTCAAAAAAGCCCCGTTAATCCGTCCGTTGTCGTTCACGGTGAGCGTGCCCGTCCCGCTGCTTCCGACAATGAGATCCGGGCGGAGCGCGGCGGTGCCGAGGATGCCGCCGGTCGTCACAGTCAGGAACCCGGTGCTGCCCGCGAGATTTCCGACGTTCACATTATCGCCCGCCGTATCCACCGCCAGGGTGCCATCCGTGACCGTGAGCCGGCCCGTCTGCCCGGCCACCTGGCCGATAAAGGAAGCGCCGCCGCTCGTCAGCGTGCAGGTGAAGCCGCCGAGATCGAGCGTGACGTTCCCGTTCTCAGCATCGAGGGCGTTCATCGTCGCCGCCGCACCAAAGTTGACGGTATAGGTGTTGTTGAGCGTGAAGTTCGCCACGTCGGCCACCCCCGGCACGGTGGCCCCGCCCGCGCCGCCATCCGTCGCGGACCAATTGGCGGCGGTGCCGTGCGTCCCGCCAGCCGGGGTGATCCAGAACCGATCAGCGGCGTGGAGCGCAGGCGCGAGGCTGAGCAGCACCGCGGCGGGCACCCTGCGGAGAGAGAAGCGGAGGTGTGAGAGCGGCGTGCGTTTCATGGTGTGTGGAGTGTGCGGGTTGCGGCGACTGGATAATGCACAGGAGTCAGGGAAAAGGTCCAGCAGTTATTTAACCTGAAAAATGGAGTGAGAACCGCGGATAGCGCGGATTACGCAGATGTTCAGAAGCTTACGGCAAGAGGCCCGCTCATCCAGCGGGTGAAACCATTTGGTTCGCCATCCTCCTCATTATCCGCGTCATCCGCGGTCTTCACTTCTGAATTTAGGTTTAAACTTGTCCCGCCGGGAACTTGTCGCGTTCCGCAAAAATCTTTCCAGGCATTGAAGCTGTCGCTAACGCGGCAGAAGCACCCCGCAACTTCACCGGCGCGGGCGGCTAGGTCCGCGTCACGGAGACGATCAGACTGCGCCCCTCGTGCCCGTCCGCGGTCACGGCCACCCATGAGAAGAGCGCCACATCTCCTGGCACCGCGAGTCCTATATCCGTGGAGAACGTCAGCGGCTGGCCTGTGGGAATGGTCACCAGCGTCACCTCATTGTCAGGATTGTAAGGCGTATCCGGGCTGTAGCGCAGGTCAGTTTCCACCACTGTCGGCGTGGGGCTCGGGGTCGCGGTCAGGTCCGCCTGACTTGTCCCCGCATTCCATTCTCCGCTGGCCGACGGGCCCACCGGACGCTTCGACGGGTCCGGGCTCAGCGCCGGCAGACTATCCAGCAGCGCGTGCCCCGGCGGCAATTCCAGCGGCACCTTCGCCCGATAGTCCTTCATCGTCTCATAGGCCAGGGTCATTACATCATTGCGCTGCTCCCTCACGTTATCCGCCTTCTGCTGGGCGCGCGTCCACTCATTCCACTTCGCCTGCAGACTATCTATCAGCCCCTCAAACCCGTCCACGATGAGTGTTTCCGTGGAAATCGTCCCATTGGGCAGCGTCCGGCGGCGTTTCAACTCCACATCTGCGGCCAGCGCATTGGTCACATCCGTCCAGATCTGCATCGTCTGCACCAGCGGCTCCAGGAACTGCCCCCGCCCGCCGACACTTGCGGCGCCGGCACCAGATTCCGCACATAGCTCAGCTCCGAATGGTCCGAGCGCATCGTCGCATTGAAGATCACCGACCAGGAAATGACATCCTCCTTCAGCACATCCAGCTCCCCCTTGCGATTCGCCGCCGCGATCACCGCCGCCGTCGTCTCCGAGAGCTTCCCCTGCACCTGCGCCAGCCACGTCGTCCACAGCGCCACATTCCTCGTATTCGCAAGCACCAGCGGCGTCCCCAGCACCCTATTAAGATCCGTCCAGTGCTGGATAACATGGTTCATCGTCGAGGGATAAGAGTTCGGTCCGGAAATAGGCATGGCTTTGGGAAATGAGAATTAAGAATCACAGGCATCCCACAGGATTTGATCAGAAGGATGTGAGGGTATCTGAAAAGTGCGGGTGACCAGGCGGCAAAATCGTGATGATTTGGAGGTGTTATG
>JANOZA010000871.1:0-9214 GCA_031429155.1 Verrucomicrobiota bacterium
TGTAAGGTTGAGCCGGGGGCAGGCTGCCCCCGCTACAAAGGGCGTTCACTTCGCTGAAGACGATGGGCCATGACCAGCCGTCGAGGTGAAGGTCGGGGAGGCTCCAGAGGAGGAAGTGATGATCATCGGCGAGGCGCACGAGGGTGAAGCGCGAGAGCATCGGCCTGGTCAGGTCGTTGCGCTGGCCAGCGTCGTCTGTGAGGATACTGGCGATGGCTTTGTCGGCGTCGCCGGTGGCATCGAGGATAGTCCATTCCGGCTCGATGCTTTCGCGGACGATCTGCACTGGATGTGGCAGCCCGGCGCTGTGAAAGCTGCTGCGCAGGATACTGTGGCGGGCAATGACCTTGCTCCAGGCGGAGCGGAGTTTTTCCACATCCAACGGACCGTGGAGATGGCAGTGCCATTGGTCGTAGCCGGCGTTGGGCTTGGTCAGGCTGGCGCTGTAGAAGAGTTGCTGCATGGGGCTGAGCGCGCTGATTTCCACGATGTCAGTCTGACCTTTGGTGAGGCGGGCGATGCATTCTTCGCCGAGGCGGCTCAGTGAAGTATCCGGCGCAGCGGCCACGGTGCCGCTGGCCTGGATGATCTCCTGAAGCGACGCTTGGAAGGCATCGGCGAAAGACTGGATTTGTTCTTCGCTGTGAAGCTGGCGTCCGGCGGTCCATGCGACTTCGAGTTCGCCGCCGATGACCTGCGCGTTGATCTCGATCTGGTATTTGCGCTCTGCCGATTGGCAGTGCCACGGGCCGGTGGATTCGGGCGCGAAGTAGAAGAGTTCGCTGCCGGCGGTGACACTGTCCATGCGGCCGAGGTAGTTGAAGAGAATGGCGGCATCCTGCTTGATGCCCAGCGCGGAGAATCCGGAGCCGTTACCTGGCAAGGAAGCCAGTTGCTGCTGCGCTGCGCGCACGCAGACGGCAGGATCGTCGTGCGGCGTCAGGCAGACAGGGAAGATGGTGGTGAACCAGCCGAGGGTGCGGCTCACGTCCATGTCGGCACCGATGTGAGACTCTCTCCCGTGGCCTTCGAGATGAATGCAGAGACCGTCTGGCACTGGCTGGACTTTATGAATGGCTTGGACTAGCGCGGCGAGGAGCGCGTCGTTGATGCGCGTCTGCCATGCAGCCGGAACGCGCTGGAGCAGGGCTTCAGTGTCCGTGGCGGAAAGCCGGGTGCGCAGGGTGTAGGTGTCGCCCTCGGTATTGGATCCGTAGCCGTCTTCACCGTCACTGCGCAGAGTTGCGGCGGACTCGCAGCGGGTGAGGGCATTCTGCCAGAAGGCGACATCGGACTTCGCAGCGTCGGTGTCGGCCCATTTGCGCACCTGGCCGGCCCATGCGGAGAACGGCGCGGTGGAGGCTGGCAGAGCGATGGGCTTTCCAGCGGTGGCCTGACGATAGGCTTTCTCGATGTCTTCGAGGAGAATGCGCCACGAGACGCCGTCCACGGCGAGGTGATGCACGGTGATGAGGAGTCGGCCGGGGCGGTCTTCGCCGCAGTCCATGTAGGCGGCTCGCATCAGGGGACCGAATTCAAAACTGAGCCGGGCCTGCTCGACTTTGCAGGCACGTTCGATCTGACGCACGAGGCGGCCATTTTCCAGGCCTGCGAAATTGTGCAGTGTGAGGATGTCGTCGTCCGGGGCAGCGTGGATGCTGACTTCCCAGGTGTTATTGCGACGAATGAACCGCTGACGCAACGCGCTGTGGTGGGTGATGATGCCGCGCAGTGCCTCTGTGAGCGCGGAGGTGTCGAGGCGCTCACTGACAGTGAAGAGAAAGGTTTGATTCCAGTGATTTGCTCCCTCAAGTTCCTGAATGAGAAACCATTCTTGAATGGGTGAAGGCTGGAACGGGCCGGTGATTTCGGCGGGAATGTTGCTCGGAGCAGTGGTCGGTTTGTCCATGGCGATGGTGGCCAGTGCGGCCAGCGTTGGGTTTTCGAATAGCTGACGCGGAGTCAGAGTCAGGCCCGCCTCCCGGGCGCGGGCGATGACTTGAATGGAGAGAATGGAGTCGCCTCCGAGTTCAAAGAAGTTGTCGTGAATGCCCACGCGCTCGATGCGGAGGATTTTCGTCCAGATGGCGGCGAGCGTTTGCTCGTTCTGTGTGGAGGGCGCGGTGAAAGCGCGCGTGGCAGTCTCCTGCACAGGGGCGGGCAGGGCGCGGCGGTCGAGTTTGCCGTTCGTGGTGAGAGGGAAGACGTCCATCGCGGTGAAGGCCGCGGGGATCATGTAATCCGGGAGGCGGGCGCGGAGGTGCTCGCGGAGATCGGCGGTGGAGGGTGGCGCGCTGCTGACGAACCACGCGCAGAGGCGTTTGTCGCTGGGGCGGTCTTCACGAACGAGGACGCAGGCTTCGCGGATGGCTGGGTGGGTGCAGAGGACGCTCTCGATTTCACCCAGTTCGATGCGGAAGCCGCGGATCTTGACCTGGTCGTCAATGCGTCCGAGGAATTCGAGATCGCCGTTCGGGAGGCGACGGGCCAGGTCGCCAGTCTTGTAGAGTCGGCCTTTGCCGGTGAGATGGTTGGCGGGGAAACGCTCCGAGGTAAGCTCCGGGCGTTTGAGATAGCCAATGGCGAGGCCGGCACCGGCGACGTACATTTCTCCCGCCACGCCGACAGGCGCGGGCTGGCGGGTGCGCGGGTCGAGAATGTGGAGTTGGAGGTCGGGGATGGGTTCGCCGATGACGGATCCGCGGTCGAGATCGGCCGCGGATAGCGGGCGGTAGGTGACGTGAACCGTGGTCTCAGTGATGCCGTACATATTCACGAGCTGCGGCTTCTGATCACCATGGCGCTCGAACCACGGGCGCAGGCTGTGCATTTCCAAAGCTTCACCGCCGAAGATGACGTAACGCAGTGCGAACGGCGGCAGCGCGGGATCGGTGCTGCGCGCGAGGGATTCCGCGGCGATGAGCTGGCGGAAGGCGCTGGGGGTTTGGTTGAGCACGGTGACTCCTTCCTGACAAAGCAGGCGGCAGAAGTCATCGGGCGAGCGCGTGGTGTGCCACGGCACAACGACGAGGCGTCCGCCATAGAGGATCGCGCCCCAGATTTCCCAGACGGAGAAGTCGAACGCGCTGGAGTGGAAGAGCGACCAGACGTCGCGCTCGTTGAATGAGAACCACGGATCGGTGGCGCGCATGAGGCGGACGACATTGCGGTGACTGATCATGCAGCCTTTGGGCTTACCGGTGCTGCCGCTGGTGAAGATGATGTAGGCGGTGTCGTCTGGGCTGTGACTGGAAATGTCAGGCGCTGCGGCGGTTGCCGGAAGAGTATCGCAGTTGATCGCGGTGAAGCTGCCGGCGGGAACTTTGGCGGCGAGCGAGGTGTCGGTGAGGAGGATTTTCACCCCCGCATCGGCGACCATAAAGGCAGCGCGCTCGGCGGGATATACAGGATCAATCGGCAGGTAGGCAGCGCCGGCTTTGAGAATGCCGAGAACGGCGGCGGGGATATGGCCGGTGCGGTCCATGAGTAGCGCGACGATGTCCCCGCGCTGGGTGCCGGCAGAGATGAGCGCGGCGGCGATAGCATTCGAGCGGGCGTCGAGTTCTTTGTAAGTCCAACTACCGTGCGCGCCGGTGACGGCGATTCGGTCGGGGAATCGCGCGGCTGTTTCCGCGAACCATGCGTGGAGGGTGATGTCGCTTGGGAAGCTGGTGATCGGCTGCGCGAGAAGTGCGGTGCATTCTTCCGGCGTAGCGAGGATGAAGTCGTCGAGTTTGGCGCCGGGCTTTTCCGTGAATTGCGTGAGCAGATGCGCGACGTGACGCAGCATGCTCTGAATAAGCGAGGGGTCGAACTTCGAGGTGTCGAAGGCGCAGTGCAGGCGCAGTTGTTCGCCGCCGTATGCTTGAAGAGTGAGCGGGACGGTGGTGAGTTCGTGAAGATCGAAGCTCCGATTCGTCCACGCCGGCTCCAGCCGTCGCAGAGCGCCGGTGAAGTCTTCGTTTTCAAAAACGACGAGGTGATTGAACAACGGCTGGTCCGCAGGCAGGCCGGCAGCGCGGCGGATGAGCGGGAGCGGCGTGAGTTCGTGGGGGCGCATGTCCGTCCACGCGCGGCGGAGGGATTGGAGCAGCGAGGGAAGGTCGCCGGTGCAATTGGCGACGACAGGAACGGTGTTGATCAACAGGCCGGTGAGTTCGTTAGCCCCCTCGCAGGGGATGTGCCGGCAGGCACGGGTGGCTCCGAAGATAACGGACTCTTCGCCGGTGTAGCGGCTGATGAGCAGCGCCCATGCGGCCTGAATGAGGGTGTTTTGAGTGACGCCGGATTTCTCCGCGAGGGCGCGCAGGGCGGTAGTTGACTCGGTGGAGAGGAAGTAATCAGCTTCGGCCTGAGCGGGCTGCTGAGTGAGCGTGCCGAGGTTGTTGATGACAATGGCGGACGGGCCGTGGATGCCGCGAAGGTGCTCTTTCCAGAAGGGGAGTGATTCGGCATGGGCGATGGAGGACTGCCAATGCAAAAACTCGCGGGGAGACGTCCTTTGAAGCAATGCGCCGCAGGCGTGATCGTCGTAGTCGGAGAAAACCTCATGCAGGACTCTGACGATGGATCGGCCGTCGAGCAGGAGGTGGTGAAAGGTCCACACCAGGCGCCAGTCGTTTTCCGCGAGGCGGAGCAGCGTGAATCGCATCAACGGTGCGGCGGCGGGATCGAAGCCAGCGAAGCGGTCAGCGTGGAGCAGGGCCGGGATTTCGGCTTCGGTGATCTCGCGCTCCGTCCAGGTGATGGTGATGCTTTCCTGAACATGCTGGACGGGCACATCGCCTGAACAGTCGAAACGGAGGTGCAGGGACTCATGGCGCTGGGCGGCCCGTTCCCAGGCGGCACGGAGCCGTGATGGGTCGAGGTTTTCGCGGACGGTGCAGACCATTTGCTCAATGTCGCAGCCCGACTCAGGATGCTGGAGCCTGTGCGCGAGCATTCCCTGCTGGAGGGGTGTCAACGGGAGGGAATCTGTCATGGTTGCTGGCATATCAGAGTTGTGCATAGTCGGTGCGGCGGTCACGAAGGGCAGGGAACCCGGCGCGCCATTCGCTGACGACGGAGGGTGAGATTTCGGCCCGGATTATGTCTGGTGCCTCACCGGCTTCGGCCAGGACTTCGGCTTGGGGGCCCAGAATCAGGCTGCCGCCGGCGTAAGTGAACTCGGGGTCGGTTCCAGAACGGTTCACGCCGATGACGGCGGCCTGATTCTCGATGGCGCGTGCTTTGAGGAGCGTGGTCCAGTGCTGGTGCCGGCGGTTGGGCCAATTGCCGATGATGGCGAACAAGTTCGCGCCCTTGTCCACTGCGGCGCGAAAGAGTTCCGGGAACCGCAAGTCATAGCAAATGAATGGCGCTATCGTGAACCCGCCCCACTCAAACGTGATGATATTGTCTCCCGCAGGATAGCTTTCCGCCTCCCCGGCCACGCTGAAAGGCTGGAGTTTTCGGTAGCGCGCGAGTTCCGATCCGTCCGGTCCATAGGTGACGGATTCATTTGCCCCGCAGTTCCCCTGCTTGGTCGCAAGGCCAGCCATAAGGGCGATGCGGTGCTTTTTGGCCAATTCGGCGAGCACTGATTCAGATTCAGCGGCGCCGGAGGTCGCTGCCGTCACATCGCGGCTAAATCCAGACATGGACATCTCAGGAAGCACTACCAGCGCGCCCGGAGCAGGGCGTGACTGGTCCAGCAACGCAGCGACCCGGGCAAGGTTTGCCGTTCGATCGTGCCATGTGATGTCGGTTTGAAAGCCGAGTATTTCCATGTGGTTTGTAGGAGAGAGGGGTTGCGTGAGTAGAGAAGTAATGGATAATGCAAAAAACCATAACTGCAATATGGAATCGAATTTTAAGATAAACTGACCTCTTTCCTAATCGCTGAGGGGTCGCACCCGAGGCGCCTTAGTCTGGAAAACTCTAAAAGTTCTCAGCGGACGAGGCTTAAAACGCTGAAATTATAATTATTGTGGACAAGGCCCGCGATTGTGGCTATATTCAGACTCAGCAATAAGAGCTTTTCGCAATTTCAAAAATGAACCCGACCCCAACACCACGATTTGACCACCTTATTAAAGGTGTTGCGCTTACGTGGCCTGTGTGCGCAGCGTTGATGGCTACTTCCTCTGTTGGGGCGTCCCAGTCGGTCGCGCAGCGGTTGTCAGACACGACGAGCGTTCCAATTCGCGGGGAATATGTTCCGCCGTCGGCCGCTCCAGTGAGCCTGACGACGGAACTCTTCCCGAGCGAGGCCGGGGCGCCTCTATTGCCAGACGGGGCGGAGGCGATGACGCCTGAGGTTGGGGCAATCATCGCGACCAATCGCCGTTGGACTTTCTCCATGGAGGCTCGGTCCATTTATGATGACAATATTTTCCTGGGCACAGAGGGTACGGAGCAGGATGATGTCGTTTTCCTGCTGACACCGTCTGTCACTTATCGTCGCGGCGACACGGCAGCACGCAGGGAGAGTTACCTCGCGGCGAGCTATAGTCCGTCCGCGAGTTTCTTTGTGGACCATAGCGGTGAAAACAGCCTGGATCACTCAGTCCGTCTGGATGCCCAGAAGCGCTTCGGAAACTTCACAGTAGGTGTGGATGGACGGTATCAGCGATTGTCGGGGGCGACAGTGGAACTGAGTGACCGGGTGGACCGCGATGAGGCGGGGGCGCGAGTGCGCTCACGCTACGAGTTCAGCGGACGCACCAGCCTGGAAGTCAGTGCGGCATGGAATGCAGTGGACTATCGCGACACTGAGTTGATAGACTCTGATGAATGGGTGGCGGAGTCATTTGTCGGCTATCAGGCAACGGGCCGCACGCGATTGGCGGTGGGCGGCGCGATCGGCGTCATGGATGTGGACGGCGGCAGTTCGCAGGATTTTACACGAGGGCTGCTTAGGGTAACAACGGAGGCCACCGGCAAACTTACGCTGGAAGCGAAGGGTGGTGTCGAGTTCCGCAACACCGGGGCGGGTTCGCAGACGACGCCGGTTTTCAATGTGACAGCTGAGTATCGCCCGACCGCGCGCACGGCTATCGGAGCGGGTTTGTATAGTGATGTCACGGCAAGCGGTTCCCTAAGCAACGAAAACGTCATTCGAACCGGAGCGGCGATGCGAGTTCAGCAAAAACTCGGGAGTCGGCTGACTGCCGCAATCGAGGCAGGTTATGAGCAACTGAGCTACGAATCCAGCGAGGCGGGCGTTCCGGACAGCGGTCGTGAAGATGAGTATTTCTTCGTTCGTCCCAGCTTGCGCTACGAATTCACGGAAGGCCGGCGGGCGGAGATTTACTACAGCCTGCGCAAGGACGATTCGAGTGACAACGAATTCGACTTTGAGGCCAATCAGACAGGACTCGCGCTCGCTTTTGATTTCTAGCCCCACCTCAACCGGACATCTCATCACTACTAGCCAGACCTTGGTATGCACACTCTGAAGAATTTTACACGCGCCCTTCTCTTTGTCCTGCTCGGTGCCTCAGCACAGGCGCAGCAAGTGCGCACTGCCATTGCAGTGTCGCAGGAGACGGAACCCTCTTCCTATAAGTTGAGAGCCGGAGACTCCCTTGAGATACGGGTTTTCAAACACGACGAACTCGGAGTGCGTGGCCCCATTGGGGCAGATGGAACGGTGTCGCTCCAATTTATAGGCAGCGTCCCCATCGCAGGCCTGACTCCAGGTCAGGCACGCTCGCGCATAGAAGCACTGTATTCGGACGGTTGGTTTAAGAAACCGCAGGTCGCCGTGAACATCGTAGAGTACGCCCGCGCCACGGTTACGGTTACCGGCCAGGTGAACAGGCCCGGGACATTCACGCTGTCGAGAAATCGCAGTATGACGCTGCTGGAGGCCATCGGAACCGCGGGGCACTTCAAGAATACCGCAAATCAAAAGCACGTGCTGCTCAAGCGCGGGAGCAAGACCTACGAAGTGAACGTGAAGAACATTCTGAAGAACCCGCAAACCGATGTGACGCTGCGCGACGGAGACATCATCTGGGTGAAAGAGGCACTGCTCTAATCAATCTAACACCATGTCCCTCAACGACGATAAAACCATCGCCTCCGGTCTAACTCCGGTGACCTCCGAAGCGCCGCGCCAGGAATTGGCAGCAGCCCATCCGGAACTGCATTTGCAACTTCTAAGTGCGCTGATGGAGAAGCCGGCAGATGAACCGCCGTCCATTGACTTTGGGGTCATCGGCCGTGCCCTGCGCCGCTTTTGGCCGGTGCTCATCGTATCTTCTGCGCTTTGCCTCGGCGGAGCCTACTATTATTTGACGAAAACGCCGACGTTCTACCTCGCACTGGGAGAAATCGGTGTGGGCCAGGAGAGGAACGAACTGCTGCCCTCCAATGCGATGCGCGGGGAAGACCTCAAGTCCCTGGAAATGCTCAAGAGTATCGAACGGCAAATCGCCGGGCAGAATGTGCTCATGGAAGTGGCCCGCCGCTTCAATCTGCATCACGATCCCGTTCTGGCCGGCCCACTTGCAGCAGATGGTCTGGCGGATGATCAGGTTGTCGCAGCGCTGGCGAATCGTGTCACTGCGAGTCTGGAGCGTGGCACGCGAAATATTGTGATCAAGGTAGAGGATACTGATCCTCAACGGGCAAAGGATATTTGTCAGGCAATCCTGGACCTCGTAGTAAGACGCGACCCCCGTGTCGCCTCCGAGTTGAAGGACAAGGCCATCTCCGCTCTGGAGAATCAGGTCAGCGAAGCCCGTAAGCGTGTTGATGTCTCGCAGGCCTCAGTGAATGCGTTTCGCACGAAATATCCCGATCTGCCTCTTGAGGAGACGCCGTCCGATACGAAAACAAACTCCTTCGAAGATCGCCTCAAGGCGCTGAATGCGGATGCCATTAAGGCCGAGGAGGAACTAAGCGCGATGGATGTGGTGATGGATCACATCAATGGCGCAGGGAACAACATCAATGCGTTGCTCGCTGTGCCGGGGCTGGGAACACAGGAAGCCGTTATCGCCCAACGGAAAGCGCTGGCCGCTGCGCAGGCAACTTTCGCGGAGACCGATTACGGTCCCAAGCACCCCAGTTACCGTGCCATGAACCAGCAGTTGTCGGAGATCGCCGGAGGGCTGCTCCAGACGCTGCTGACCAGTGCGAAAGTGGAGAGTGCCCGTTACGAGAAAGCCAAAGGCAATCTTGAGAGGATCGGGACGCAACTTGCTGCGCTAAAGCAGCAGCAAAA
>JANOZA010000872.1:0-13012 GCA_031429155.1 Verrucomicrobiota bacterium
AAACGATGTGCCGGTGGATGGCGCTGGCCGCCTTCTGGCTGCGGCCACTCTATGAAGAGATCAAAACCACCGTGCTCGACGGCCACTGTGTGCAGATCGATGAGCCGACCGAAGGGAGACAGCCAGCCTGACATTCTTAAAAACCGCTGGCAAACGCCCGTCGAATATTTGAGTCCCGGGAACGGCTCGACCCTGCAGGGTTATCTGTGGCCCGTGCACCGGCCGGGAGGCGACACCTTTTTCACCTGGCACACCGGCCGCGCAGCCTCGTGTCTGGACACCATCATTCCTGACAACTGGTGGGGCCTCATCCAATGCGACTGCTACAGCGCCTATCCAGCCTTTGTCCGGCGGCGCGCGGAACGGACCGATGCCGTCATCGTGCTGGCAGGCTGCATGGCCCACGCCCGGCGCGGCTTCGTGGACGCCCTGCCACAGGCCACGAGCGCCTGCGCCTTCATCCTCCGGCAGATGCAGCATCTGTATGTCATCGAAGAACGCCTGCGCCAGCAGCATGCCAGCCCCACCATTCGCGGGATCGTCCGCCACGTCGAAAGCCGCCCGATCATGCAGCGCATCCACCGCTGGTGCACGAACCTCAAGGATCGCCGCGTCCATCTGCCGCAAAGCAACATGGGCAAAGCTCTCAGCTACCTGCTCGGCAACTGGGAGCAAATCAGCCGCTACCTTGAAGACGGCCGCCTTGAGATCGATAACAATTTCGTGGAAAACGCGATCCGGCCCACCGCGATCGGCAAAAAGAACTGGCTGTTCATGGGCAGCGAAACGTCCGGGGAAACCAGCGCCATCCTCCACACCCTCATCGAGAGCGCCCGCCGCCGCGGCCTTGATCCGTATGCCTACCTCCGCGACGCGCTGACCCGCCTGCCGCGCATGACCACCTCGCAGATCAGCGAACTGCTGCCCGCCACCTGGGCCGCCGCTCAAAAAACCGCTGCCTGACGAAATCCCGTCAAGAGGAGGCCGGCGTGACGCTTACGATGTTGAATTCCGTACCCAACTCTAAATTTTCGCGGACTGCGGGGAATGCGAAATGAAAAGGGAGGGATCGTCCACAACAGTCTGCCACCATTCCGTGGAAATAGTGAGATTCACCGGGACTGATGTAAGGCCCGTGGCCCCGGCTCAAGGCATGGCGAGAAAGTAATCGCTGGTGATGCGGAAGTCCCCGCTGTCGGTGATAACTGCGGGCTGCATCTCAGGAGTGGCGCCTCCGAGTAGGGCGTCGCGGAGGGCCACGGCAGTGCGGGTGGCGGTGGCGCGCACGATGGCGAGTTTGGTTTCGTTGCCAAAAACGCTCAGCAAAAGGAACCGGCCATCCACCGGACTGATATAGAAATGGCGCTCGCGCCCTTCATGGCACAGGCCTTCAAATTCGGGCTCACCCAGACGCCGGGCCACTTCACGGGTCGCATGATAGGCACCGGTGGCGAGCGCCGCGGACTCGCCGCTGTCGCGCAGGGACTCGTCGCCGGCATCGGCGTAGATGATGCCGCTTTCCTCGATGAGTGCGGCATAGGTGATGTCGGAGTCGGCACAGTGCTGCGCGAGGATGCAGCCCAGCCCGCTGCCGGTGCGTCCGGCGGAGAAGGCTAAGTCTGTCATGGTGAGGCGCGTGTCCATTTTCGGAATGTCAGGCAGTCAGCGCGGCAGGACGCTCAGTCGTGCGGCCGGTGTTTTCGGTCTTCTGAGAGGGAGAGCCTGGTCCGGCGGCGCGGTGAAAACGCTGGAGGATTTCCTGAGCGAGGGCGTTGAGGGTGGCGAAGACATTGGTGCCGGCGGAAGCGGACGCCTCAAAGCTGGGGTAGCGGCGCGGGCCGTTGTTGAGCAGGTATTCCAGGTACTGGACGGGAGCGATGCCGGGGAGGTCGCGTTTGTTATACTGAAGAACGACCGGCAGCGTGCTTAGCGGCGTTTGATTGTCCTCCAGATTACGCTCCATGCCGCGCCATGCGGTGAGATTGGTCTCTATTCGTTCGAGCTGGCTGTCCGCGACGAAGATGATTCCGTCCACGCCTTTGAGCACCATCTGACGGGTGGCCTGATAGTGTGCCTGACCAGGCACGGTGTAGAGCATGAAGCGGGTGCGATAGCCATTGATCACCACCGTCTGGATGGGCAGAAAGTCGAAGAAGAGCGTGCGGTCTGACGAGGTGGCCAGGGAGACAAGATCGCCGCGCTGCGAGCCGTCTATACGGCTGTGGATGTAGTGCAGATTGGACGTCTTGCCGCCCATCGGGGTGCCGCAATAGACGAGCTTGAAGGAGACTTCCCTCGTATCGTGATTGACGACAGCCATGGGGATAGATTGGGGTCAGTCCATCATGTCCGCGAGAGCGCGGGCCGTGAGGATAAGTTTTTCGCGAACGCCGGGGGCGAAAGCGGATTTCTCGTGGAGGACGGCGAGACAGACGCCGGATTCGATGATGAAAGTGCGCACCGTGGAACCAGCGCGGAGGGTGAAGCTGCCGTTGCCTTCGAAGTTCATGCTCTCGGCGAGACCGGTCAGATACTCGAAAGCGCGCGGGGCGTTGGCGGTGAAGTGGGCGACGTCATCGCTGCCGGAACCGTGCCCGCTGGCAATGGCGCTGCCGGACATGATGGCCAGGCATGAGCGCAGGCCGGGAAGCTGCGCGCAATGGTCCACGATTTCATGCGGAGTGAGATCGTTCGCGCTGGAGAAGAACCCCCGCAGGAGAGTCTGGTTATAGTCAATGGCCTCTCCGAAACGGAATTCGATCGGGGGAGCCGCGCTGGCAGCAGGGGCTGCGGGAGGAGGTGTTGGCGTTGCCGGCAGAGTCTGTGCTACGGTTACGGGCGGAGTGACGCCGGTGAATAGTTTTGTGGGATCAAACGAAGCGGGCGCTGGCGGAGCGGGTGTCTGCAGTGAAGCGGCCGAGAAGGGAAACCCGAGGTCATCGTGGGACTCGGTAGAAGGCATCGGCGGAAGAGTGGCATGCGGTGCCTGCGCAAGCGGCGGGGTCGGAGGAGCGGCCGCGGGAGACGCTGTCTGGAGGACCGGCGGACGCGCGAACGGGCTGGGCCGCCCTGCCATTCCAGAAAGGTCAGGCAGCTTAGGTAATTCAACAGGCGTTGGCGGAATCGTCGCTGCCGCAGGCGCAGGAGCCACCGGTTGCGTCGCTAATTTTGGCAGCGTCACCACGGGAGCAGGTGTTGGTTTCTGTGGCTCAATAGAGGGGGCCAGGGGGAACGGAGCCAGGGGTGATTCAATCGCCGTGTGCGGCGGCATCATGTGAGAGAGCGCAGGAAGCGTCGCCCGCGTCCGGTCCTCTTCGGCCTTGATGGCAAATGGTGTTTGAAATGGCGTGGTGCTAATGGCGACGTGATCCACTGCCTGCGGCGCAGGCATGGCACTGGCTGGCAGGTTTTGGAAAATCTCCGAAAGGGGAACCACAAATCGCATCCCTGTCCGCACTCTGGCGAACGCAGGACGGAACCGTTCTGCGACTCCCTGCCGCAGTTCCTCTATGCTCACCTCCACCCGGCCCGTGGCCAATTGCGGCAGAATGGTGTCGTAGAAGAGTTCAGCGTGCACATTACCCGGCACCGCCACAGGATCGAACCCGAGATCTTCCGCAGTCACATCGCGAAGCAGGGAGGCCAGAGAAACGCGGATGCGTCCCTGTGGAGACGGGGCTGAAGATTGCTCTTGAGCCGTCGGAGTGGACGGGACCGGAGGCTCCGATGGCGGAAGCGTCTGTGATTGCGCTGGAAGCCGGGGAAGCATAGCCGGGGTGGGGAATGTAGGCACCACTCCTGCTGTTCCAAATGGATTGGCCAAGGGGAAGGGCTCGTGCGAATTGTCGAGTTGAGGAGAGTCAGGCGCCTGATTGCCGGCGGGGCTATCCCCGTTCTCCTGACCCGTGGGATGAAGGAACGGAGACGGTGCCGGAGGTGGTGGCGGATTTGCGGCCGAAACCAAGTGGAAAGGCGACGGTACGGGTTGTTGAGCGGGGGCAGTGGGCGGCGCGGATTGCTGAAAGGGATTGGACATTGCGCCCGGCATACTCTGTGGCAGAATTGCTGCGGAACCCGGGGTGAGAATCTCCTCGTCGCCCGCAGAATCAGGCGTCCGGACGGCGAACGGTGATTCATTAGCGGCCCGGGCCGCCGCGAAGGGCGAGGCCATGGGAGGCTGCGCCGGTGGGCCGTTGGTGAATGGTGAACCTTGAGGAGCAAACGGTGAATCCGTCCGGCCGGCGGGCGGCGGGGATAACGCGGCAAAAGGGCTTGCGGCGACGGGCGTTTCCCCTGCATCGGTCATCCGCTTCACCTTCTGGAACGGGAGCAGGATTTCCATATCCTCTGCCGGCAGAATTTGCCGGGTGAAAAGGCGGGGGCACGCCATAAAAATCTGACTCAGACGCAACGCGGGTCTGCCCTGCTTCAGGGAGGCTATTAAATCACTAATCGGTAGAGCTACCGGCTGATCCCCGGGCATTGCGTCCTGTCTTACGAAATGTTGCGGGATCAGCATGCTCAATTCGCGCACTGTAAACTGTTCCTCGGAGGATACGGCGAAAGGAGAGGGCAGGTTCATGGCGGACAATAGGCGGTTCGGTTCGATTGTGTCGGTTCTGATTTCTTCAGCCACGGGTGGATCAAGCTCGTCGCTGGATTTCTTTAGCAGGTTTTGGAAAAAGGAGGGCATGACTTCGTGGGTGGACAAGCTGCAAATTTACTCCTGCTGTCCGGAAGATCACAAAGCTGCGTGAGTGAGATTTATCCGGCTTTAGTAGAGGTTCTGACGCTGGCTTGTCAACACTATTAAGAGTTTTGTAGAACTTGATTATTAAATGAGCGGAATCCGATGGAAATTATGGTAATTATAATTAGCGGCATAGCAACGTCCATTTTGGAAAATTCTAAGTGAATCGAAACGAAACCAAGTGTCCGGTGGTCAGACCAAATGGAAGTCCGTTCCGGAAGCAGAGCGCCGCAAAATTAACCTTGCGCTGTTCCTGACCTACAGACGACAAGCAGCGTGCCTGCACTTATTTCCCCAATCCATGAATTCCCGCTCCCTACTATCCGCCGCCATCCTCACTCTGGTTCTCCCGATGACATCGTGCGAGGTCTATGATCGGCTCTTCTGGCCCCAACCGCCCGGCAATGCCGCGGATCCCGCGGCCGTGGTGCCCAAGGATTTCCTTTTCAGCCGCTACGCGCCGCTGAACGCCTGGCTGGATGAAGCAGTAAGGGTGCAGATCATGGACGTGCCCCTCATGGAAGTTTTCAATCATCAGACTCTGCGCGGACTCAATTATGTGTTCGTCAAGAAACCGCAGAAAAATCCGCTGGTCACGATGGACAAGCTAGCCCTGACCCGGAGGCAGTTGCTCTGGGCGCTTTCTCACGATCACCAGTTACACATGACACCGTCATTCGGAGCGAATGGTGAAGTCACCTGCATTGAGATACGCTCCCGCAGTGTGGACCTGCCGGAGGTTAGAGAGTAAGCCGAAGACCGGGGCTCATTGCATGGTCACTGTAATGGACGCCGCACTCCTGCGTGCGGTCTCTCTCGCGGCGGTGATGCTTTCCGCGCGGCACGCTACGACTCCCATGCGGCGGCGTCCGTGCATCTCCGGTTTCCCAAAGAGCCTCAGGTGAGTGTCTGGCGCAGCGAGCGCAGCTTCCAGGTTTGAGAAGACAATGCTCTGCGAATGTCCTTCCGGCAGGATAACCGCCGATGCCGACGGCCCGTTCTGGCGGATGACGGGAATGGGCAGCCCGAGAATCGCCCGGGCGTGCAGCGCAAATTGTGACAAATCCTGCGACGCGATCGTCACCAGTCCCGTGTCGTGCGGGCGAGGCGAAACTTCGCTGAACCAAACGGTGTCGCCCCTCACGAAGAGTTCCACGCCGAAAATCCCGCGGCCACTCAGCGCTCCGGTGATCGCCTCCGCGATACGCTGTGCCTCCTTGAGTGCCGCCGGGCTCATCGGCTGCGGCTGCCAGCTCTCGCGATAGTCGCCGTCAATTTGCAAATGCCCTATCGGTTCACAAAACGAAGTGCCTCCGGCATGACGCACTGTCAGCAGAGTGATTTCGTAATCAAACTCCACGAAGCCCTCGACGATTACCCTGCCAGCTCCGGCGCGTCCTCCCTCCTGGGCATAGCGCCAGCTTTTTCCGATGTCCGCCTCGCTGCGCACGACGCTTTGGCCCTTGCCGCTGCTGCTCATGACTGGCTTCACCACACAGGGCATGCCGATCTTTCCGATACCGGCACGAAATTCCTCCTCAGTGCCGGCGAACACATAGGGCGAACAGAGCAGGCCCAGTTCCTCCGCGGCGAGACGCCGAATGCCTTCGCGGTTCATCGTCAGTTGGGTCGCCCGCGCCGTCGGAATAACTGTGAATCCCTCCTTCTCCAGTTCCACCAGGGTATCCGTCGCGATCGCTTCCACCTCCGGCACTATCAAATGAGGCCGCTCCAGCTCCAACACCGCGCGAAGCGCCGCGCCATCGAGCATGTTCACGACATGCGAGCGGTGCGCCACCTGCATCGCAGGCGCGTTGGCATAGCGGTCAATGGCGATCACTTCGCAGCCCAGCCGCTGGAGTTCGATCACGACCTCCTTGCCCAGCTCGCCTGAGCCCAGAAAGGCGACGCGCGTGGCAGAGGGAGATAGAGGGGTGCCGATGCTGGACATGGTGATTGAATCTGAAAGTTGAAATGGGAACCGCGACGAGTGGACCGAATGCCGCATTCCGTGGCAATGGAAAAGTTCACAGCCAGCGTCGCGAGTGGAACGACAGTCCCGATGACTACGCATCAGCGATCCTGCGATGGTTTGCGCTCAGCAATCTTTAGTGCCACTGCCGACCCATGCGCCTGTTTCTCTCTCTCCTGCTGTTCCTCGCCACCACCCGCGGCGCCGAGCGGCCAATGAATTTCATCATCATGCTCGTGGACGACATGGGCGCCACCGACCTCGGCTGCACGGGCAGCACGTATTATAAGACGCCGCATATTGATCAGCTTGCCAGGGACGCGGCGATGTTCACACACGCCTACAGCGCCTGCACGGTCTGTTCACCAACCCGTTGTGCACTTCTCACCGGCAAGTACCCCGCCCGCGTCCACATCACCGACTGGATCGCTGGCCATGCCCGCCCACATGCCAAACTTCTTCCCCCCGATTGGTGCAAGGAACTCCCCGCTGCCGAAACTACACTGCCGGAAATGCTGAAGTCGAAAGGTTACTCCACCGGCACCTTCGGAAAATGGCACCTCGGCGACCAGCCGCCGTCCGTGCACGGTTTCGATGTGAACCTTGGAGGCTATAATCGCGGCCAGCCGGCGACATGGTTCCCGCCTTATAAGAATCCCGCGCTCACCGACGGGCCTCCTGGCGAGTTTCTCACCGAGCGGCTCACCTCCGAGGTGGAGAAATTCATGACCGAAAACCGCGACCGGCCATTCCTCGTCTATTTCCCGCAGTATGCTGTCCACACGCCGCTGGGTGGAAAGCAAGACGTCATCGCCGAATACAAAGCCGCGCTCCAGCCCGATAACCCGCAGCACAACCCCGTCTATGCCAGCATGGTGGAGAGCGTGGACGACAGCGTCGGACGCCTCCGCGCGAAGCTCAAGGACCTCGATCTCGCCAGCCGCACCGTGTTCATCTTTACATCCGACAACGGCGGCCTGCTCCCTATCACCTCGAATCTGAAACTCCGTGCCGGCAAGGGCTCTGTCTATGAGGGCGGCGTCCGCGTGCCGCTCATCATCCAATGGCCCGGCCTCACAAAACCCGGCACCCTCGTCCACTCGCCCGTTATCACCATGGACCTCTGCGCCTCCATCGCCGCCGCCAGCGGATTCCCTGCTCACGCCGACGGCAGAGACCTCCGTGCCTGTCTCACGGGCGATAAGCTGCCCGATCGCCCGCTTTTCTGGCACTACCCGCACTACCACCCCGGCGGCGCGACCCCTTACAGCGCCGTGCTCCACCGCGACTGGCGCCTCATCCGTTTCCACGAGGACAACCGCACGGAACTCTACCATCTCGGAAAAGACCCGCTGGAAAAGAACAACCTCGCGTCCTCAGAAACGGAGCAGCACGCCACCCTCGCCGCCCTCCTCGACGCATGGCTCAAGGAATGCGGTGCGCAAATGCCCGTGGCGAATCCCGCCTACGACGCCGCGAAGGACGCGAAGTAGTGACTCCGGGTTATGCCGCCTCGTCCACGGGCGCCGGCTCGTCGTTTTCGATGATGTCCTGCTCCACGCGGAGATTGCGGATGATGAATTCCTGACGCTCCGGTGTGTTTTTGCCCATGTAGAACGTCAGCAGATCCTTGATCGAGTGCTGGTGGTCCTGTCCCACGGGATCGAGCCGCATGTCAGGGCCGATGAAGTGCTTGAACTCCGAAGCGTTGATTTCGCCGAGGCCTTTGAAACGCGTCATCTCCGCCGCCTTGCCGCACTTGGCGAGGGCTTTGTGCTTCTCCTCATCGGTGTAGCAGTAGAAGGTCTCCTTCTTGTTCCGTACCCGGAACAGCGGCGTCTGAAGCACGAAGAGATGCCCGCGGCGGATCAGGTCCGGAAAGAACTGCAGGAAGAACGTGATCATCAGCAGCCGGATGTGCATACCGTCCACGTCGGCATCGGTGGCGAGCACGACCTTGTTATAGCGCAGCTCGTCCATGTTGTCCTCGATGTTCAGGGCGTGTTGGAGAAGGTTAAACTCCTCGTTCTCATACACCACCTTCTTGGTCAGACCGTAGCAGTTGAGCGGCTTGCCGCGGAGACTGAAAACCGCCTGTGTGTCCACGCTGCGCGCGCTGGTGATGGAGCCGCTGGCGCTGTTTCCCTCGGTGATGAAGAGCGTGCTCTCTTCGCGATTCTTCGCTGATGAATCCAAATGCACGCGGCAGTCCCGCAGCTTCTTGTTGTGAATCTTCGCCTTCCGCGCGCGCTCCTTGGCGAGCTTGGCGACGCCGGCGAGTTCCTTGCGCTCGCTCTCGTTTTCCTGGATCTTCTCCAGCAGTGCTTTGTCCGTGTCCTTGTTGCGGGCGAGATGCGTTTGCAGCGCCTTCTCCAGAAAGTCACTGATGTAGCCGCGCACCGTCGCGCCGTCGGGCTCCATGTTGGAACTGCCGAGCTTTGTCTTCGTCTGGGACTCAAAAACCGGCTCCACCACTTTCACCGCGATGGCCGCAACGATGCCGGTCCGCACGTCCGAGGGATCGAACTCCTTCTTATAGTGGCCGCGGATCACCTTCACGATGGCTTCGCGAAACGCGCTCTGATGCGTGCCGCCCATGGTGGTGTGCTGGCCGTTCACGAAACTGTAGAGGTCCTCGCCCGCTTCATCGCAGTGCGTGAACGCGATCTCGATGTCCGGGCCACTGAGGTGAATGATCGGGTAAAGCGGCGCGGCGGTGAGGTTCTCTTTCAGCAGATCCTGCAGGCCGTCCTTTGAGCGGAATTTGGCGCCGTTGAAGTTCAGCGTCAGCCCGGTGTTCAGATAGGCGTAGAAGCGGAACATCCTTTCCAGGATTTCCTTCTCGAACTTGAACTTCGCGCTGAAGATGGTGCCGTCCGGCTTGAAGGAGAGCCGGGTGCCGTTCGGGTCCGGGCATTTCTCCGGCTTCTTCATTTCATAGACGACCTTGCCCTTGCTGAACTCGATGGCCTTCGTCTCCCCGTCGCGGTGCGCCTGGATTTCAAAGAATCCGCTGAGGGCATTCACTGCCTTGATGCCCACGCCGTTGAGACCCACGGATTTCTTGAACGCCTTGCTGTCATACTTCGCGCCGGTGTTGATCTTCGCCGCGCAGTCCATCAGCTTGCCGAGGGGAATACCGCGTCCGTAGTCGCGCACGGTCATGGTGTTGTCGTCGGCCAGTTCGATATCAATCTGCTTCCCGTAGCCCATGACGAACTCATCAATGGAGTTGTCTATGGATTCCTTGACGAGGAGATAGATGCCGTCATCCGGCTGCGATCCGTCGCCGAGCTTGCCGATATACATGCCGGGGCGGAGGCGGATGTGCTCGACCCAGTCGAGGGATTTGATGCTGCTTTCGTCGTAGGTGTCGTCGGCCATTGAGGGTGAGTTGGTTTGAGGAACGGCGCGAGCTTAGGACGGTGATTTCCGGAATCAACTGTCGCCTGCGCGCCGGTTTCGGGATCCCATTTCAATCCTCCACAGGCGGCGCATGATTCGGCAACGGAAATGGAGGCCGTTGAGTGTCAGATTGCACCCGCAGTGATCCCACGATAGAACCAGCCCTGCGCTCAGTGCGCCTTTTCCATATGAAATCCTTCACTTTCACTCTGGCCGTTTGTCTTGCGGTGCTCCCGCTTCCCTCCCTTGCTCAGCATCCCCGCATCGTAGGCGGGGGACCGGCTGTGCCGGGCGCGTTTCCGTGGATGACCGCGCTGCTCGACAAGGCAGAGCCCGATACGTTCACGGCCCAGACCTGCGGCGGCGCGCTCATCCATCCGCGATGGGTGCTCACGGCTGCGCATTGCGTGGAAGGCGTGAAGGCGGCTGACCTTCAGGTGGTCGTGGGCGCTGCGGATTTGAGTGCCGCCGGGCTCACTCGCATTAACGTTCTCGAGATCATCGTGCATCCCGCATACTTCTCACTCGGCTACGATTACGATCTTGCGCTGCTGCTGTTGGAAACGCCCGTCACCGCCGGGGCTCCGCTGGAACTCATAGACGATCCGGTGCTCGCGGATACCGGCGTGCTGGCCACCGTGCTGGGCTGGGGGACGCTGAGTGAATTGGATGAGATCGGGACGCCGATTCTGCAAAGTGTGGAACTGCCGATCATGGATCAGACTCTGGCCAACCAGTATTTGGGAGGCGACCTGACGCCGAACATGCTGGCTGCGGGTCTGGAGGGAGGCGGCAAAGACACGTGCTCCGGAGACAGCGGCGGCCCGCTCGTGGTACGCGGGCGTCAGGGGCAGTGGGTGCAGGCAGGCATCGTCAGTTGGGGCAACGGCTGTGGCGAGCCAATGAGCCCTGGCGTCTATACCCGGGTCAGCAAGTTCCGGCAATGGATTCAGAGTTATGTGTGGCCGAATTTCAATGCGTGGGAAGTCGCGGCCGGCATTGGCAACGACGATGGTCCCGACCGCGATGGCGACGGACTGATCCAGTGGCACGAGTACGCGCTGCGGCGTAATCCCTTACTGGCTGATAATCTCTTTGGATTTCCCGTGGCCGGCCGCGCAGTCTCGCCGGGGCACATTTTCCCCACCCTCACCCTGCGCCGTCCGGCGGGCGGTGGTGATGTGGCGTGGGGCCTTCAACATTCGGATGATCTCTCCGAGTGGAGCCCGCTCAATCCCGCCGCGCAGCAGGTGGGCCTGCCTTCCGCGGTGCCGGGCGATGCCGGGGCGGAGGAAATCACCTGGAGGGGAACGGACGGCACCCCGTCCAGCTTTTTGCGGGCGACCCACAAGCCCGCGACAGAGTATGTGAACTCTCGCCGCCCGCTGCAGTTTCCCGGCGGTGTCACTCATGCGCTGCACAGCCTGGACACCCTCGCTGGCGGATTCCGCGTGCGTGATTACCTGCTCACCGGACTGCCCGCGGCCGGGGCGGTCACGCTCACCCTGCGTGCTGACGCCTTCGATCCGGTGCTCCACATCGTGAACGCCGGCACCGGGGCGGTTTTGTTTTCGTCCACCACCAACACGGGATCAGGCAAGGACGAGAAGATCGTTTTCACGCCGGTCGCCGGTACAAACTATGCCGCGAGGGTGACGACCCAGGTGGCGGGAACGACGGGCGGGTTCACTCTCGCTGTTTTTCAGATTCCGGCGGGCCTCCTTACGATCGTTGCCCCCCAAACGAGGAGCGGAACTCTGGCAATCACAGACGCCACCGATCCGTTTTTCCCCGATACCACCTACTATAAAGACGACTTCCTGTTCTCTCCGACCACCGCCGCTGCCGTCTCGTTCTTCGAGACCTCTGCGGCATTCAATCCTGGATTCTCCCTCATCAATGCCGAGACTGGCCAATTAATCCTGGCGGCGAATGGAATGAGATCCTTCCCGCGCGTCGGCGGCGGGACGGTAGCCGGCTCCGCCGTGCAGAGTTTTGTGCCGCGACCTGGAGTGTCCTATTTGCTGCGCGGGTCATCCTACAATGCCAACGCCATCGGAGCCTACACTGTCAGGGCAGCCGCTACGACAACCATTTCGCCGGGCGGCTCCAGCAATGGCATCCTGGCCATCACGGACGGAATAGACTCTTACTACGCCCCGGACTATGACGTTTATGTGGACGATTACAGCCTTACCGGTGCGGCTCCTGGCATTGTGCGCTCAATTTCCGTCACCTCCACGATCCTCGACACCACCCTGGAAATCATTGATGCCGGCACGGGCTACTCCGTGGCCTTCAACGATGATGAGGATGAACTCACCACCGACTCCTTCCTCGCTTTCACTCCGGTCGCCGGGCACGATTACATCATCCGCGTGGCGCAGTACTTCGAGGATTCCGACGTCGGGGCCTATACGCTGACTGTGCAGTGAAGTCGCTGCGGCTGGCCACAAAAAACCCGCGGCAGTGTCGGTACACTGGCCGCGGGTGGAGAGTCTTTTAAGTGAGCCGCTTCTTACTGAGCGATGCCCCAGGAGCCGACATTGTCTTTCCACACCGCCTTGTCGCGATCCTTCCCCCAGGAGAAAACGATGGCGGTTTTATGCAGTTCGGTCGTGCTGCTGGACACCTCTTCGGTGTTCGGGTTGTCTATCTTTCCATTCAGATCGAGATCGAGATGCACGTCGTAGTAGTTGCCCCATGGATCCACGAGTTCCGCAGTCTCGGCGTCGCGGACGAGTCCGTTGACCCTGGTCCCACCCTCGTTTTTGGCGTCCTTGATGTCCCCGAGAAAGTCAGTGGCCTTGCTGTTTTGTGTAGTGTCCATGGCCTTGAGAATTGTGATCAGGTTTTCGGTGGAGGAAGTGTCCGACACGCAGTCG
>JANOZA010000873.1:0-18348 GCA_031429155.1 Verrucomicrobiota bacterium
GCAAACAGCCCGGACGCCCGGCTCCCGAGTAGCTTCTCAAAAAGTTCCCGGAGTTTCGAAGCGCTTCGAAGCACAGATCGTCCTCGTCCTCCTACTCGTGCTCGTCCTCGAATCCGGGCGAGTGGCGCAAGTCGAACGATCCCGAGGACGAGGGACGAGAACGACGACGAGGACGATCCCGTAACGGAAGTTAATCCCGGTTCCACACCGGCCCCCGGTTCGGGTGCTATTCATGGAAAACCCCTCCGGGGTTTGTGCCCGGGGGCAACCAAACCGGCGAAGCCGGAACCAAAAGTAGCTCGACATTCCAATGTCGAGTATCGCACAGCCCCCGCACTCGACATTGGAATGTCGAGCTACGTGCCCCCACCGGCAAATCTGATGTCTCCACGCACCTGATTTTGCCCGTAAGGGACCAAACAATTACGATTTTTGGAGAATGTTGGCGGGGCTTGCGCCAGTCTCGCGCGCTGGAGTATCACCACAATGAATCCATCCGCCCAACCTTCCCCCCGCGACCTCTTTCTGGAGGTCCTGGAGCAACCGGCATCGCAGCGCGCGGCGTTTCTCGACGCCGGCTGCAAGGGCGATGCCGCCCTGCGCGCGGCGGTGGAGGAATTGCTGGCCAACCACCGCGAGGATTCGTTCCTGGAGGACGCCGCGGTGACGCGGGCGACGGTCATCGCGCCGCCCAGTGAGCAGCCCGGCGACCGCATTGGCCGCTACAAGCTGCTCCAGCAGATCGGCGAGGGCGGGGTTCGGCACCGTGTGGATGGCGGAGCAGGTGGAGCCGGTGTCGCGGCGCGTGGCGTTGAAAATCATCAAGCTCGGCATGGACACCCGCGTGGTGATCGCGCGGTTCGAGGCGGAGCGCCAGGCGCTGGCGATGATGGAGCACCCAAACATCGCCAAGGTGCTCGATGCCGGCGCGACGGATAAGGGCCGGCCGTTCTTCGTCATGGAACTGGTGAAGGGCGTGACCATCACCAAATACTGCGACGACGCCGGCCTGAGCACGCGCGAGCGGCTGACGCTGTTCGGCGACGTCTACTCGGCCATCAGCCACGCGCACCAGAAGGGCATCATCCACCGCGACATCAAGCCCTCCAACGTCATGGTCACGCTCCACGGCGACCGGCCCGTGGAGTTCCTCGGGGCCAAAGCCGACCTGCTCCAGTGCCAGCTCCAGCTCGCGCCCGCCGCCGCCATTTACCGCCACGCCCTGCGCGTGCAGCCGGACCACGCGCGCGCTGCGGCTTCCGCGCTGCTCTGCGAGGAACTGCTCTCCGCACCGCTCAGCGCCGACGGCAAGCTCACCCGCGAGAGCCTGGCGAAACTCCACATCGCCATGCAGCAGCAGCAGCGCCCCGCCGCCGAGCTGCTCCCCGTGGCCCGCCTGCTCGGCGAGGAAAACAAACTCCTCGCCGCCTACTGGCTGGAGCGCCTCAAGGACCTCCCCATTTCCGCCGAAAGGCCGCTCGCCGAGCGCCTCACTGTCCGCGAGGACGGACGCCTCGCGCTCAATCTCTTTGGCACAAAGATCACCGCCCTCGCCCCCCTCGCCGGCGCGCCGCTCGCCGTGCTGAACGTGGATGGCTCCACGGAATTGACCGACCTCTCCCCGCTCACCGGCATCCACCTCATTGAGCTGAACATCACCAACACCCGCGTCGCCGACCTCACGCCGCTGCGCGAGATGCACTCGCTGGAGAAGCTCTTCGCCAATGGCACCCCGGTGCATGACCTCTCCCCGCTCCGCGCGCTCCGGCTGCGGGAACTCCACCTCCATTTCGCTCCGCTCACCGACCTGTCCCCGCTCCGCAAGATGCCCCTCGAGCAACTGAACCTGAGCGGCACACGCGTCACCGATCTCTCGCCGCTCGCCGGCCTGCCCATCAAAGTCCTCCACCTTCACAGCTCACCCGTGCGCGACTTCTCCCCGCTCGCCCGGATGCCGCTGGAAACCGGCTACTTCGACGGCTGCCAGTTCACCGACCTCGCCGTCCTGCGCGACTGCCCGCTCCGGAAACTCGAACTCCGCGGCTGCAATCAGTCGCGCAACTTTGCGGCCATCGCCCAAATCCCCACGCTCGAAACCCTCCTCCTGCCCGACACCTTCCACACGCTGCCCGACGAGGATTTCGCCGCCATCGCCGCCCTGCGGCACCACCCGAAGCTGCACCAGCTCCAGGGAGACTATGCCTACGCCATGTATTTCACGGCCCCCCCGTCGGCGAACCTCTTCTGGCAGGAATGGGACCGCCTCCAGACCTTCCTCCCCGCGCTGCGCAAAACCGGATTCCCCTTCAGACTCAACCGGCTCGCCGACGGCACCTACACCCTCGAAATCCGCGGCCAGCCCCTCAGCGACCTCACATTCCTCAAAGGCGCGCCCCTCAGCCGGCTCGTGCTCCCGGGCGGCAAAATCGCCGATCTGACCCCGCTGACGGGAATGCCGCTCACCCACCTCGACCTGAGCCAAAACCCGCTCACCGACCTCACCCCCCTGCGCGGCCTGCCGCTGCAGGCCCTCTTCCTCAAAGACTGCGGTAACATCACCGACATCGCCCCCCTCACCGGCATCCCGACGCTGCAAAACCTCATCGTGCCAGAGACCGCCCCCAACCTTGAGCAACTCCGCCAGATGCCCGGACTCCAACGCCTCAGCTTCAACGAAGACCCCAACACCCCCCACCGCACGGCCCAGAGCGCTGAGGAGTTTTGGAAGGAATGGGACGCGAAGAATAAGTAGGCGGCAGGCCGCGAGCCTGGGCAAAAATACAATCGGCCCTGAAAGGGCCAGGCAACAAAGCCAGGGGCTGCGCTCCTCGCGTCGCTTGTCCCGGGCTTTGTTGCCCGGCCCCGTTGGGGCCGAAATCCGGTTTTTCAAACACTGCCTGGCGATCAAGAGCGCCGATCCGCCTCCTGACGGGAATATCTCCGCTCCAGGATTCATCCCCCCCAACGGACGCTCGACATCGCCTGCGCCGTTCCCACACTGGCGATCATGAATCCTGCGCCGGGCGATAGCTCTTCCACCGCGCCGCCTCTGCCGGCCACGGCGGAGGAATTGCTGCCGCTGGTGTATGAGGAACTCCGCCGCATGGCCGCGCAGCGCATGGCGCGGGAATCCCCCGGGCAGACACTCCAGGCCACCGCTCTGGTCCACGAGGCGTGGATCCGTCTGCACGGCGACGGGGACGGGCAGTGGAATGACCGCGCGCATTTCTTCCGGGCTGCCGCGGAAGCCATGCGGCGCATCCTGATCGATACGGCGCGCAGCAAAGGCCGGCAAAAGCGCGACGGCGGGCAGCGGATTGATTTCGCCTCGCTCGATCTCGCATCGGACGCGGAACCTGAGGCGCTTTTCGTCCTCCACGAAGCCCTCGAAAACCTCGCCGCCCTCGACGGGCCAAAGGCCGAACTCGTGAAGCTGCGGTTCTTCACAGGGCTCGGGAACGAGTGCTCTGGCCTCTGGAGCGTCCCGATCCATGTCTTTTTCCAAGAACCCGCCGGTTTTCCCGCAAAGTCCGGCGCTTCTCCTTTAGAGGCGAACGATTCTCCTTTGAAGGAAAATGCATTTCCTTCGGAGGAAAACCAAATCCCTCTAAAGGAGAAGCGTTCGACTTTAGAGAAGCGCTGAATTAATCGCCGCGCCGGCGCGCATCGTAGTCAGGCCGTCTCGGCCTGAACCGGGAAAGGCCGAGACGGCCTTTCTACGGCTGGCGCGGTTCTCCATAAATCAGCGGTTATTTAGAAGGGAAGCGCCGGGTTTTGGCGTGTTTTGGGTCGCGCGGGGGCGGGGACGGCACTACTGAGGGGCATGCGCGTCTTCGTTTCCATAGCTGCCTATCGCGACCCGGAACTGGGCGCGACGGTGCGGGATCTCGTGGCCAAGGCACGGGAGCCGGGCGCGGTGACGCTGGCCGTTTTGGAGCAGGACGACGCGCCGCTGCCGGCCGCGGCGTATCCCGCCGGGCCGCGGCTGTGCCTGGAGCATTGCCCGCCCGCGGAAAGCCGCGGCGTTTGCTGGGCGCGCGCCCGCCTCCAGCGGCATTACGATGGCGAGGACTATTATCTCCAACTGGACTCGCATCATCGCTTCGTGCCCGGCTGGGATGCGCTGCTGCGTGCGGAACTGGCCCGCTGCCCGGCGGACGATCCTATCCTTTCGGCCTATCTGCCGTGGTACTTTATAGACGGGGGCGGGGAAAAGTTCGCGGCGCTGGATGCCGGGCCGCTGGTGTTCTCACACTTCGACGGGGAAGGCATTCCGAACTTCAAAGCTCCCGTGCCGCTCCAGCCGGCAGAGGCCCCGCCCATGCCAGGCTGCTTTTTGTCAGGGCATTTCATCTTTGCGCGCGGCGACTTCGTGACCCGGGTGCCGTATGACCCGGAGATTTATTTCACCGGCGAAGAGATCAGCCTCGCGGCGCGGGCCTTCACGCACGGGTTCGATATTTTCCATCCGGCCCGCGCGGCGGCATGGCATTTTTTTAATCGCGTCGAGGCGGTGCGGCATTGGGATGACCATGCGCGATGGCCCGCCTTGCAGCAGCGCGCGGTGGCGAAACTGCGCCGTCTTTTCGCGCCGCAGCCCTGGCTCTCGCCCGGCGACGGTCTCGGCACCGCGCGGACGCTGGAGGAATACGAGCAGCACGCGGGGCTGGATTTGCGGCGGTGTTTCCTGCCCGCGGATTAGAGGTGGAGAAGTTGCCACGGAACTTGACCGCGCCCGTCACCCGCGCGCCGGGGCGGCCAAAAAGCCGAAGACTAAACCGGCGAGGAAACCCGAGACGTGCGCACCGACATCCACAGTTACTCCGCCCGCCCCGTAGAGCCCGAGAAGGGTTAGGCCTGCGGCAAAAGGTGCGAACATGGCACGCCAGCGGTGCGGGTGATTCGTGCGTCGCATCAAACCAATCGCCCGGCCCGTTAGCAGACCGATTCCGGCAAAAACCGCAGTGGAAGCGCCGAGCGAGTGATAAGGGGCCGGGTGGATGAGGGCGGCGATCACAAGATTTCCCGTGAGCGACGCTCCCGCGAGCAGCAGCCAGCCGGGGCCCCGGCCAAGGGTCGAGAGCACGGCGGTAAACACGATGACGCCGAACAGGGCGTTCGAGATGAGATGCCCGGCATCGGCATGGAGAAACAACGCTGTCGCGAGGCGCCACCATTCCCCGTGATCAAAGACGGCTTGAGCATCCATGGATCCGAGGGCGGTGATCCGGGGCCATTTACCCTGGGCGTGAAAAAGTGCGGAGATGACGGCGGCCCACAGAAGCGGAGTGAGAATGCCGGTTTCGCGGATCGGCGGCGCCTCGCCTAACGGCGGCGGTGGCCAGCCGATGCTCTCGCGCTCGTATCTGGCTAGCTGATCGCGCACCCGTTCAAACACCCGCAGCTCGACGAGCAGCCGGTGACACTCGGCGGACGGCACCAGCCAGTAAGGCTCTCCCATCGCCAGCACGACCAGTCCGCGCCCGGACCCGGCGGCAAAAGTAGCGTAGCTGCCGACCTCCATGAGATCGTCCGGGAGGGGGTCTTCCTCCGTGTCGGTCGGGAGGTCTGGCGATATCATAGCGAAAATGCATGACTGGCATTGCGGTGGATGCCAACGCAAATGAGTGCGCCGTCAGACACGCGGAAGTGGCCCGTCCAAATGTGGGAAAAAACCCCTATGGCCCGGACGAATCAACCGCTTGGTTGCCGCCAACCAACCACCACCGCTTATGCCATTGCCGCCCAGACAATTCAGGGAAAACCCGTTCAAGGAAGTCTTCGATTTTCAACGCCACCGGCCGAAGCTGGTCCTCGGCGCATGGATCCTCGCGGGGATCCTGACCATCCTGATTGCGAACAGCACCTGGTATTCCGTCCCCGCAGATTCCGAAGCCGTGGTGCTGCGCCTCGGCCACATCTCCGAGAGCGCTGTGCAGCCCGGGCTGCATTTCAAACTCCCGCTGGGAATAGACGTCGCGCTGGTGGTACCGGTGAAACGCCAACTCAAGCTGGAGTTCGGAAATCCCAATCCTCTGCGCGATGCGACCAATCCCTATCAGTACGGTGACGACGACGCCGAAAAGGTGAAGAACATCGTGACCGGCGACCTCAATGCCGCCCATGTCGAGTGGGTTGTCACCTACCACATCGGGAATCTTCAGAACTACCTTTTCCACACCCGCGGCCCGGAGGAAACGCTGCGCGATGCCGCGGAAGCCGCCATGCGCGAGGTGGTCGGAGACCGCACGGTGGACGAAGTGCTCACTATTGGCCGCCTCGAAGTGGAGGTGGAGGCGCTCAAACGACTTTCCGCCCTCGCTACCCTCTACGAACTCGGACTCATGGTAGATCAGGTCCAGCTCGTGGGCGTAAATCCGCCACCGCCGGTGCGCCAGTCATTCGACGACGTGAACCAGGCGCAGCAGGAACGGGAGCAGAAAATCAATGTCGCCCGCGCGGCCTACAGTGCCTCCATTCCCCAGGCCAAAGGCGAGGCGCTCAAGCTGATAAGTGAAGCGGAGGGCAACGCCCTCAAACGCACCAACGAAGCGGCAGGCGACGCCGGACGCTTCCAGGCGGTCTTTACTGAATACGTCAAATCGCCGGAGATCACCCGGCAGCGTCTCTATCTCGAAACGATGACGAAGATCATCCCCCTCATGGGCCGCAAGGTTATCCTCGATGACAGCGCGCGCAACGTCCTGCCCTTTCTCCCGCTGAATGATGCCCTCGTCCCGCCACCGGCCGCCCCGGCGACATCCCGGCCCACCACCACCCCCCCCTCCCGCAAATGAAAAAACCGCTTTTGCTCATCGCCGCACTCCTCCTCGCGGGCCTCCTCTTCGGCTGCTTCTTCGTCGTCCAGCCCTCCGAACAGGTCATCATCACTTCCTTCGGGAAGATGGTGGGTGATCCTATCCAGGAGCCAGGCATCCACTTCAAAATACCGTTCATCCAGGATGTGAACCGGCTGGAGCGCCGCGTCCTCGAATGGGAAGGCGTCCCTCAGCGCATGCCCACCAAGGACAAAGTCTATCTCGAGATAGACACCTTCGCCCGCTGGCGCATCAAGGAACCGGTCAAGTTCTTCGTCCGGCTGCGGGATGAACGCACCGCGCAGAGCCGCCTCGACACTATGCTCGGCGGAGCCACCCAGGGAGAACTGGCGCGGCATGAACTCGTGGAACTGATCCGCACCGACAAAGACCGCAAGTCACCCGTCCTCGCCCCGGCGGCCGAAGGCACCGTGCCCGTAGGCAGCAGCACCCTCCCTCCCATCCGCAACGGACGGCAAAAAGTGGCTGCCGAAATCGTCAAGGCAGCCGCTCCCCGGCTGCTCGAAGACTTCGGCATCGAACTCCTCGACCTCCAATTCAAGCGCCTGAACTATAGCAAAGAAGTGCAGGAAAAAATACATTCCCGCATGAGCAGCGAACGCGCCCAGATCGCCGAGCGCTTCCGCTCCGAAGGCCAGGGCGAAGCCTTAACCATAGACGGGGAGCGCGAGCGGGAACTCAAACGCATCCAGTCCGAAGCCTACCGCAAGGTGCAGGAAATCACCGGCAAAGCCGATGCCGAAGCCACCCGCGTCTATGCCGAAGCCTACAATTCCAGCCCGGTCGCTGCCGACTTCTACAACTTCACCCGCACGCTGGAAACCTACGGCAACATCGTGGATCAAAACACGACCGTAGTCCTGAGCACCGACAGCGACCTCTACCGTCTCATGAAAGCCCTGCCGCCCCTGCCTGGCGCGCTCAAAGCCGGAGCCACGCCTCCCGCCACTCTGCCCGCCGCAGCAGCGGAGCCCGCTCCCGTCGCCCCAAATTGAAGCCAACGTATCCGTCAGGCATCGTTAGCTCTTGGGCTGCTCGCACGCACGCGCCACGTTTTAAGGGAGTGCTCCCGGCAGGATTCGAACCTGCGACCGACGGTTTAGAAATGGGACGCCCTACCCTTTCGCCGGGTGGGCACTTCGGAAACTTCCCGAAGTTTCGGGCTGTTTCCCGTTGTTTCCGGCCAGTTTTTGCCTACAAAGCGCCTACATGGCGCTAGGAACAATCAGGGTTTTGCGGTGCGTTCACCCGCGATATTCGTGGGAAGTGAAGTGGTATGAGGGCGGGAAACGCCAACGCCGGTACTATACTTCTGAGCGGGACGCGAAGCAATTTGCGGCGATCAAAAAGCGCGAGCTGTTCCATGCCGCGCCGGCAGACGATCCGATTAGCACAGAGGAACGCCGGGCGTTGCTCCGGGCGCGGGAGTTGAGTGTACCATTGATGGCGGCTGTGGAGGCGTATTCGCACAAGCTGGCGGTCGAGCGGCGGTCGCTTCCGATGGCCGAGTTGGTTCGCCGGCGGTTATCGGCCGCGGCGAAGGAGCACCAATCGAAACGTTACGAGATGGAGTACTCGCAGGCCATGAAGAGCATCAGCGAAACGTTTGGCGTGCGGTCGGTTTCGTCCATCACCACTGAGGAGTGCGCGGCGTGGATCCACGGCAGCAACGGCACGGCAGCTTCTACTCTGCGCAAACGCCGGGTAATGCTCTCTGGACTGTTTGCGTTCGGGCAGCGCATCGGAGTGATCGAGACCAATCCCGCGCACAAGGTCAAGTCGCCCAGGGGCGCGGCCGTGGAGACGGTAGGAATTCTCACGCCGGCGGAGTCCAGGGCTTACCTGCTCGCCGTGGCCACGCTGTCGCCGGCGTTGCTGCCGCTGGAGGCGATCTGTCTGTTCGGTGGGCTGCGCCGGGCGGAAGCTGAGCGGCTGGATTGGTCTGCGGTGCAAATCGAACGCGGCTTCATCGAAGTGAGTGCCGGCATTGCGAAGACGAGATCGCGGCGGCTGGTGGACGTGGAGCCGGCGCTGCGCGTGATTCTGGAGCCGCTGGCTAAAGCGTCAGGCCCGCTGCTGCCCGCTAATGCGCGACGGCTGCGGAATCGCGCGATGAAGGCGGCCGGGTGGCTTGGCGACAAGTACGGCAGCGGGACAGCGATCGAGGACGCGCGGCCGTGGCCGGAGAATGCTCTGCGGCATTCGTTCGTGTCCTATCATCTGGCGCTCTACGGCGACGTGGCGCGCACAGAGCTGCAGGCCGGGCACGACAGGAAGGTGTTATTCGCCCACTATCGGGAGCTGGTGACCAAAGACGCGGCGGAAGAATTTTGGGCGGTGCATCTGGCGGTAAGCCAGTAGCTCTCCAAAAGCCATGCTATCCGGAAATCCTTTCCGGAGATTCAGCGTTCGGCAGCTTTTCATTGAAGTATGCAGCGCGGAGATTCCACAGATCCGCGGCTGTCGCGTTGTCCACTAGAGGCAGGCTTCGCAGCACGTCTGTCACACCGGAAAGCCATTCTTCCAATCGTTGCCCAGCAGCCGACCCTGACGCCGCAGCGCGACTGCCGGCCTGCCCGGAGTTTGAGACGCGTTTTTTCTTCATGGAGTTGGGGTGGTTGCTGAGGTTTCCGCCCGGCAGCCGCTGGGCTTGGCGTTCCTCCTCTCGGGTAGCCTCTTAGGCATGGGACTGGCGGCTGATTTGCGACTCGGCGGCCTTGCTTCAGCCCGCGGCCTCGCCTCGGGATTATCAGCGAAGGGGCGGCCGCAATTACCGCACTTCCAAAACATTTCACTTTTCACGGCGCCCGTCAGAAGAGCCTTACACGCAGGGCAGAGGTCAGAGGTCATGAAAGGAGTTCGCCGGCGGGCTGGAGGCGAGGTGCATCAGTTGTGGACGGCGGGGAGACCGGTGAAGCCGAGGGCCTTGCGGAAGCTCAGCATGTCGAACGCGGGGCCGGGATCGTCTTTGCGGGCGGGCGCGATGCAGTCGTGTCCGGTGATGTCGTCGAGCTTGTAGTGTGCGACGAGGCTCTCCGCGACTTCTGTCAGGGCGGCGAGCTGCAGTCCGGGATAACATTCCCACTCGGCATTCGGGCCGCCGTTGCGGTGGGTGGCGCGGACACTGGTGAATCCGGGTTGTTTGCGGGCCCACGAGAGCGCGCCGGGATCGTTGCCGGCGTTCGCCAGTTCGATGCCGATGCTGCAGGAGTTCAGGCCTTCATAGGCAACTCCGGTTTTGGGATCCTTCCATTGGCTCTTTCCGGCGTGGCCACAGGTGAGGTTGAAGGGACGGCACTGACTGACGCGGCCATCGCGCTCAATGACGACGTGGGCGCTGGCACCTTTCGCATCTGGCGTGCGCCAGAAGTCTATGCTGCTCTGCCCGCTGGCTCCGGCGGTGAAGTGGATGACGAGCGCGCGGCGGATCGGCATCGCGGTGCCGCCGGGAATGTGTTGGCGGCGCACGCCTTCGAGCCAGTGGTCTGCGGTGATTTTCATGGGAGGTAGTAGCGGACGGTGAGTTTTGGCCGGCGGGCGGCCGTGACACTTTGACGGGAGTCGAATTGCACGCCGTCTCCGGTGGCGGTGTCGGTATTGAGTCCGAGCCAGCCGTAGTTTGTGGAGGGACTGGAAACCATCGCCTGCACGTCGGAGACTAGCAGGTTGTCGCGGACGCTGATGTTGACGATGGTGTCGAGGTTGACGCCGTTTCGCGCGCTCTCTGCGGCGACGGCTTCCACGCCGTCATTGGTGATGCCGCCCGTGAGGGTGTTGTAAGTGCTGCTCTCATCCCACGGGACCAGAACCCGGTGCCATGTCCATCCCTGTCCTTCGGCGGAGATCCAGAGATCGAGGCGCGCGCCGACGATGACGGCATTCGCCGGGATCGCGGAGAGATCGAATTTGAGGAGCGCGCGGCGATCGTCGGTGGGAGTGCCGGCGGTGATGTCGAGGACGATGGTGGTCTCAGTGCCGCGGACGGTGGCCGGATTGGTGCCCCAAATGTAGGTGTCGAGTGTGCCGGCGTAGCCAGCGGTCGGCGCGACGCCGTCCTGAAATGCGGCAGTCGTCGCGGCTTTGGGGAGGCGGGTGTATTTGAAGAGCGGGAATCGGGAGGCCGTGCTGCCCTCTCCGGAGATGTATTCGCTAGCCGTGAAGTAGTTCGCATTGTCGAAGCTGAAGCAGACGGCTTCGCCTTGCGGCTCGGCTCCGGGGTGCGATTTTTTCGGGCTGACACTGCCGCCGCCGACGTAGGACACCTGCACGGGCGTTTGTGTCAGGGCGGTGTAAATCGAGACGGCCTTATCCGGCCGGGCGAAATAGTAGATGGCGTCATAGTTCTTAACGAGGATCTCTTTGCCGTCACTGGAAATGGTCGCACCGACGACATTGCAGGCGGTCGCGCCGAGCGGGACCGTGGTGATGTCGGGCACGTCCCACATCTTCCCGAGGTAGGTGAGGGTCTGGGTGCCGGAGTAAGTGGACTGATGCGCGAGGAAATAGACTCCGGGAATGCTCTCGCGCTTGGTGATGATGTAGAGATCGCCGGTGTCGGGATCCACGATGAGGGCTTCGGCATCTTTGTGAGTCGGGGCGCTGCCTCCCCCGGGGAACGCGCAGACGATGGTGTGGATGTCGGCGGAGAGGATGGTGCCGTCACTGCCGGTGAGATGCGGCTCGATGCAGCGGTGAATATTGAAGGTGGCGCGGGCGTTCGCGTTGTCGCCAAAGTCGCCGACATAGAGGTATCCGAGCGCGGCGGCGACTTCCTCCCAATCCGCCGGGGAGGCAACACTCACGCCCTGCAGCGTCCACACGCCCTGATTGCTGGCGTCTGTCAGGGAGATGGCCGCGAGCATGTTGGCGGGCGAGTCCGAGACGATCCATGCTTTTCCGGCATTCGCCGGCAGCGTGGGGCAGGCCATGCCGCTGATCTCCTGCCAGTTAGTCGTGGACGGCAGGTTGCCGACAGAGATGCCGTCGGCGAACTCGGCCAGAAGACTGCGTCCGGTGGAGCGGCGACGTGTCAGGATCGGCAGTAGAGTGCGCATAAATCAAACGGTGACTCCCCATTTTCGGAGAAGATAGGCGTGCAGTTGAGCGAGCTGCGCAGCGGAGGGTGTGCGGCTGCAGAGAACGATTTCAGCAAGGTAGCCGGTAAGGGGAATGGCTCCGGCCGGGTCGGACGCGCGTTTGTCAGCACCGATGCGCCAAGTGGAACTGATGGCGTCAGATCCTGCGGCGACGACGCTGCCGTCGGCCACGCCGTTCTTATAGAACCCCCAGCCCGCGGCCACGCTGATTTCGCCGGTGACCCATGTGGATACTACGGCGTTTCCGGTCGAGTGAATGCTGGCGCTCCAGCCGAGGTCTCCTTTATAATAGAAGCGTGCGATCCCGCCGCCGGACGTATGGACCTCGAAGTTAGTGTTGTTTGCGCCGTTGAACGATGCGACGAGAGCCGCGCGCGTCCCGACATTGGTGCGGTGGACGATGCAGGCGAAGCGGACTGGCGCAATCGCCGGCACATCGAGCGCGTGCAGCCCGGCAAACTGGATGCTGCGCGCCCCAATGCCCCCGGTGACGAGCGTGGGCTGGTAGCTGCCGGTGGCCTGATCTGCGGCGATGCCTGACACTTTGTCCTTCCAGCAACGGACCAGCCCTCCTGCGGCCGTTGGTGTGCCGTTGGTGTCTGCCCACACACTGGCGGCATCGCTGGCGTCCCACCAGGCTACGATGCCGGAGATGTGCGACGGCGAGAAGGGCCGGGTGAGTATGGCTCGCAGTGCCGGGCTCATCAGACGGAAACTGCGCGGAGGGTGATGGTCTTCACGGCCTGCGCGGTCGGAGTGTAGGCCGCGAAGGTTTGCAGCACGCCGTAGATCGCTGTGGCACCGTCGGCGAGTTGCACCTGATGATTGATGCCGTCGGCCTGCGCGAAGATCGTAGAACCAAGGTCGGATGGCGCGGGCAGGTCGATGAAGCCCTGGTATTTGCTGCGGTCGCCGGCGCTGGCGAGATCCCACGGGGCGTTGTCAGCGATAGCATCCGGGGCCGCGGTGTAGAGGTGCAGACGGAAGCCTGACATGCCGGCGGGCACGGAACCGACGTCAATCCGCAGGGATGCGGATGTGATCATGAGATTTCGACCGGGAGCGGAGCCAGTGGCCGTGAGTCCGGCAAACGTGAGGATGGAGCTGCCAGTCACGCCGACAGCATCGCCAGCGGTGTAGGCAGCGGTGTCGTTTGGGCGGGTAAAGCTTGCGGCGATGGAGGCACCGCCGGACAGCGAATCGGCGATGTAGCCGAGCATCTGGGCGTAGGCGAGACCCTTGTGGGCGGGTTCAGCAGTGGGGAACATGGTGAGGAAAGCGTGAAGTTACTTTTGAGCGACGGCGCGGAGTTTTTTAGCGGCGAGGACGACGCCCTTTCCGCTGGTGTAGGCGGCGTTGACTTCGTGGCCGGCGATGTCTGCGGAGTAGGCGACGGTGACGGGGAGGGTTTCGCAGGAGGGAAGGAGGAGCGGGAGGAGGAGGAGAATACGTAATTTCATACTATTGGGTGGGGTGGATTTGCGGGGACGGGATTTTCCTGCGTGGCGCGGGCGGCGTCTTTGTGCTGTTTCTTGCGCATTTCGAAGACGGGGCAGCCGGCGCGCGTGCAGCTGAAGAGGCTGTCCATTCGTTCATGGAGGCGGACTTGAGTTTCCTGCTGCTCTTCATGGGCGGCTGAGAACTTAGTGAGGGCGGCCGTTTGGTGGGTTACGAATCCAAAAAACTGCGCGGCCAGACTCCTGAGCTGCTTCACAGCCCACACGATCACGATCAGGCCAATAAACAGGACGAACACGAGAATGCCCACGATGCCGAGTTTCTCGTAGCCGCTGATGACTTCCGGAGAAGGAACGTGATTCATCTCAGCCATCCTCCTTTCGTTCGGTGAAGTAGCCGCGCACAGCTTCGATCATGTGAGGCTTGCGGCGCAGAGCGTGCGGTGTCCACTCGATGACACCGGTGCGTCCGTTGGGCGCGACGTCGGTGCGTGGATCCAAGTCGCGGGTGTAGTCGAGCCGGCCCATGTAATTGCGCTTCTGGCGGTCGCCGTGCCAGAGGTGGATCATGTCGGCGGGCAGGCAGTCGAGGCGGCCTTGCGTCCATTTTGCCACCGGGCCTGACCAGTCCTGAATGCCGCGCCAGACGTGTTCATTGAGCGGTGCGATGTGGGTGTGATCCCGGTTGATGGCGTTCATCGCGGCGAGGGCGATGATGCTGTCGCCGTGGCCGATGATGGAGTGATAGAGTCCGCCGAAGCGTTCCCATAGTTCACGCCGGGCAGCCCATGCGAAGCCGCAGTGGTAGTAACGCCAGTCGGCCCGGCGCGGATCCCGATTGGCGGCCGCGTAGCCGACGCTGGGCTTGAGACCGCACTCGCGGCCGCATTCATCGGTGAAGATCGCGCGGCTGAATAGCTGCACGATGTTCACTTGGTCGAGCAGCTTGCTGGCGCGGGCGTACCACTGCTTCTGCCGGATGATGATGTCGGCATCAATCCATGCGAGCTTCCTGAATCTGTCAGGCACGATGCGCGGGACCAGATTGAGCAGGCCCTCTTTGTGCCAGAGGGAATGCTCCGGAGTGGTCTGCACCTGCAGCACGCGATCATGACGCTGCGGCAGCACGGGCTGTTGCCCGGGGAACGTGAGTTCCACCATGAAGACGGGCACGCGCTGGCCCCACAGCCAGTCGAGGAACACGGCCATGTTGCGCCGCGGCCGCTCGTAGCCGGCGGGATTGAAGTGGCAGGCGATGACGGCGAAGTCGCCATCGAGGGGCACATCGAAGGCGGGGTGATCGTTCAACGGCCACACGCCGCAGAGCGGCATGGTGGACGGCTGAAAGGCTTGGCACTGTGCGTAGGAATCGGACACGGACATTCCAGAGTTCAAAGTTTAGAGTCCAGAGATTCGGCTAGGTGTAGATGCCGCCGGTGGTTTCCGTGCCGATGATCAGCAGCTCGAGCGCGAGGTTCACCGGATCGGTGACGACGAGTTCCAGCACGCTGGTGGAGATGAGTTCGAAGCCCATCCTCTTGGTGCGGATAAGCTCGTCGCCGATAGCGAAGATGCCGCAGTCATGCGCGCCGGCGCCGAAGAGGTCTGTGAGGACGGCAGCGACGGTGCCACTGGCGGCGAGGTCCGGCCGATAAGGCGCGATGCGCAGGTGCAGATGGTAGAGGCCGGCGAAGGCGGCGGGGAGTCCGACGTCGTTGTAGATAGGCGAATCATTCAGCTCGACAGCCGGGAAGTTATCGAAGGTATAGGTGACACCGGCGACGGGCGTGAGGTATTGCGAGATCGCGCCGTCGGCGTTGGGGAATTCCGTGCGGCTGCGGACAATGTTCCGCCACGGGGACGCGGCGCCGGCCGTCTCCGGCTGGACTTTGAAATAGGACTCGGTGACGAGTCCGGTCATGGTGAGGTTCATAGTGGAGATGGGTGAGAGATCAGGAGGTGGGTCAGAGATCAGAAGCCGATAGCGATGGCGCGGAGGTAGGTGTGGCGGGCGGCGATGTTGTTGCCGGCGCTGACAAATGCCGCATCTCCCGTGAAGGCGAGGCCCTGCGGCCATTTGAGCAGCACGCTGTCGCCGGCCTGCAGGGTGAAATGTGCTTTCATATCATCGCTGACACCGGACACACCGTCCCTCAGCAGGAAATTAAAGGAGCCGACTGGCCGCAAGGTGCGCGGCGTGATGCTGCGGGTGCGGATGGGTGCGGCGCTGCTCGCAAGGTCATAGACCTCCCATGTGAGGCTCTGCGGCGTGAGTTGCAGCCGGGTGATGCAATTCTTCGTGCTGTCCTTCCACACCGCCTGCACATCGCCAAGTGCCCCGCGCAGGGTGTCGGTAGCGGTGCGCAGCGTTTGGCTGGCCGTGGAAATGTTCAGCACCGGCACTCCGTGAATGACCAGCTCCTCGTTGCCGTGCGTGTGCCCGCAGAGGATGAGATCGAAGTGACCACTGCGCGCGAGCGCGACCAGCTCCGGCATGAGCGTCGGCTCAGCAACGCCCGTGGTCATCGGCCAGTGGACGCAGGCGATGCGCCAGCGCGCGCCGTAGTTGTCAGCGTCCGCGATCTGGTCGAGCATCCAGTCCCACTGCGTGGATCCGGGCCCCGCGCAGCCGGTGAGTCCCGCGCCGATAGCGGTCCAGTCTGTCTTCCGGCCGCCGTCGAGGAACATGAGGTGCGCGAAGGGCACGCCATCTTCATCCGTGATCAGCTTGTCATAGTAGGACGTGCCGGGGAAGGCTGTGACGTAGGGGAACTTGGCATCGAGCAGCGCCATGATGCCGGCGGCGTCCCACTCGTGATTCCCGATGGCCGGAAAAAGTTTCGAGGCGGCGATGAAGGCGGCGAAGGCGGCGAGGTCGGAATTGAGTCCGCCACTGCCGCCGCCGGCGACATTGTAGCTAAAGTCGCCGACGGTGAAGACTTCGTTCGGATCCCACACGGTGAGGAGCGCGGCCGCGGCGGTCTGATTCGCACCGGGAAGGCCGGCGTCCGCGATGTATCCGATGGTGCGGCTGAAGTTCGGATCGCCCGTCCATGCCTCCGGCCCCGGCGGGGCCGTGGAGATGCACTCCACGGCGAGCGCGCGGAGGATGCGGAGGTCCGGGTTGGGCTTGCTGCCGTTGTGGTAGGGAGGGTCGAGCGTGAGCGAGGACGGCCCGAGCCTCAGATTCACGCCGCTGCCGTTCGTTTCTACGATCCCGTAGTTCGCTCCCTCGCCAATGAGTTCCCGCACATTGGCCGGGAGTTCGATGCGCGCCGCTTCATCGTGCAGCCGCGCGAGCGGATGGATGCGGGCGGTGAGGCCGGGGGCACAGGTGGCGAGGAGTTTGGCGTTCATGCTTTCCCTTTGCCGCCAATGTCAAAGCCCGATCATGCGCCGTAACGCTCTATCCACTCGTAGTCGGCGGTCCAAAACGCGAGCACCTTGTCCCCGACTGCGTACTCTGATTGCCGCTGGTAGTTACGGCACACCCAGCCATCGGCGAAGGCGGCGCTGGTGCCGGAATTCCCTTCCGCCACGGTGATGAGAGGGTCTGGATAAACACTCCAGTCCACGCCTCCCCCCGGCGTGTTGCCGTTGATCAGGGGGGGGTGCAAAATATCATTTCGCCCGCCCATACTGATGCCCTTGAGGCTCATGGCGTAGGTCCGCGCGATGCGGCGGATCCGCCACGGCACGAGGGCTGTGATGATGGTGCCGCCGAGCGGTCCCTGCACGGTTTCCATGCGCACCCACTTTTCGGTCCCGATCTTGGCGGGGTGCGGGTGCAGCAGCGTATTGTTGCCCCGCTGGAGCGGGAATGCCACCTCCGTCGTGGCGAGAGACTGCGACATACCGAGCACCGTATCGTTCGGGTTCTGACTCGTGATTCCTGACACATTACCCCGCGGAGAAACGATGCCCTTCCACGCGATGTCCGCTTCGATGTGGCCGTAGCTGATTTCCGGCTGGCCCTGCGGCCCGAGGCAGTAGAGCACGCTGCCGGCGGGCGCGGCATTGTAGCCGCTGGCGGAGGCGAGAGCCCCGAGCTTGAACTTCGCGAGGAAGTCGGACATGCCGCCGCGGAAGAAGACGCGGGCGCTGGCAGTGTCGAAACCGGACGGATCAAGCGCCGGCGCGGGATGCCGCAGGAACTTGTAACCCTGCGCCGGGATCTTGGTATGGACGAAGGCTGGCATGGGTCAAAGGCAGAATGCAGAATGAAAAATGCAGAATGCAGAGATCATTTGGCGCGGGTTTTGTCGGCGACGGTGCCGGTGGAAACTCCAATGAGTCTTTCCAGTGCTGCTTTCATCTCTTTGAGTTCAGCCACCTGTAGATCGTTGCCGACCTTGATAGCTGCAGTGATGCCCTGATTGGCTTCGTCAATCTGTTTACGGGCTGGCCCGGCGACCTGCTCTCTTGCGGCCTCAAAGCCAGGAATGGTGGATCTGCGATCAATGGGCATAACGAACTGATCAAAGTCCGCCCGCTTGGAATGAAATTCACCAGAGCCAAGGTTCTGCGATTTCCCTCCGCGGATCCTGTTACGGCCAGTCTTATCAAAGTAATCCTGATCCTCTTTGGTCTGCTGCCCCTGCTCAGCCATCGCCGCGGCATCCTCGGGTCTGAATCCTTCTTTTGTGAGGCGGTCGGTTTCGCCGGCGACGTCGAGAGCTTTCTGGCGCTTGTCGGCTTCTTTGTTTTTGCCGCGCGAGCGCAGGCGCGCGATCTCCATCTGCTCTTTTGTGTTGGCCATGCCGGGGGCCTGCTCCGTTTGCTGCTCCCGTTGCGCGGCTTTCTTCTGGATCGCTTCCGTTTCCCGTCGGAGTTGGTTCTGCCTGATGAGGGCTTCGGCCGCTTGTTCCTCCGTGATGCCGAGTTCCTTTGCCAGCTCAGCGGCTTTTTCCATAACGACAAGGCGGTCTTCGTAGTACTGCTTCATCGCCTCGTTTC
>JANOZA010000874.1:0-3222 GCA_031429155.1 Verrucomicrobiota bacterium
AAACCCCTCGGCGGCATCGGAGGATTTCAGTCCGTGCATCACCGGCCCGAGATCCAAAACCTGTGCGCCGGCGTCCGTCAATTCCTTGAGCGCGGCAACCACTTGCGGCTGACGCTGGAGTTCACCGCCGCCGGCCCCGCCGAGCTTCTCGGGATAAATCGCCGACTTCGCCGGGACGCTGACGACGATGAGCGCCGCGCCGTTTGCGCGCAAGGCGGCGGCGGTTTCACGCAGAGGCGGCGACGTGCCCGCAGGTTCGCTCTCCACGCGGGGGAACAGCCAGCCATCCCCGGCGACAATGACTGCGGCATTTCCGCGCCCCATGAGGCTTGTGAAGAAGTAGCGGACGGGTTTCACCAGCCACAAGGCGGGCAGAGTCAGCAACAGCAGGGCAGCCGAAATGACTGCGAGCCTCAATCGCTTCGCCGGCTTCGCACGGACCGGAGCAGCCAATGTAACGACGGGCTCTTCAACGATTTTTTCCATCGGTGGCACCGTCTCCAGGACCGCAGAGGCGGACAGGGCTGCCGCTTCCGCCGTCCGTGCTTCGCCGCGAAAGAAATGCAGGATGCGTCTTCGGCCTATTTCGACTGGAACGGTTTCGACTGGCGCGGCCGGCGGCAGGGATGCTGCCACCACCATCTCCGGCGTCGCGGCTGATTCCTGGACCTCATCGGTTCTGATTTCAGGCACGACCGGCTCCGGTGCTGGCTGGATCACCCGCTCCGCGCGTCTGGCCCGCGCTGCTGCCACGCGTTCAAACATTTCCCGCTGCCACAACCGCACCCGTTTTATGCCGGCTTTAGTGTAACCCCACAAAACAATCGCTCCAGCAGCGGCGGCTACACCCACCGCGATCCCGCCGGCCGCGAGCGCAGCGAAACAGTCGCGGATCACAGGAATAAGCCGGTCAACCGGCGGGGCTCCTTCGCAGGTCCATTCCTCTGCTTTTTCGGGCAGCGCTGGCGGCGGCACTGGCGGAGCAGTAACGCCCGTGATCTTTCGCAGCCTCGCCAGCAGGCTGTCCAGCGGCGTGTCTTCCGTGGAGGAGATTTCAGGAGGAGTGGTGGGAACTTGAGACATACGGGGAAATGTCAGACAAAGACCGGCTGCTTGGAGACGGTGACGAAGGGGGCGCTCAGATAGATCGGCTCCACCGGCTGGCTGGCGAGACGGGCGACGGCGCTTTCGGAAAGTCCGGCGGCGTCCGCGGCGAGAATTTCGGCCCGGGGATTGGCGGGCGTAGCGTGACAAAATGCAGGAGAAACTGCGTCCACTGTGAAAATATGCCCGCCCCAGGCAGCGGCGCGCGCGGCGGTTTCAGATTCACTCGCCGTGACCGGCGGCACCGTCAGCCGACCGCTTTCCCACTCCGCCCACCACCAGGCTCCGCGCCTGGCATCACCGCAAACGGCATACCGGTCCAGCCCCTGCGCCTGCGACAGGGCACCGATCGAAGGCATTCCGATCAGCGGAACACTGCGCGCCAGGGATACGCCGATGGCTGCGGCGATGCCCACACGCACGCCGCTGTAACTGCCGGGCCCGGTGCCGCAGACGATGAATTCCAGCGCCTCCGCCTGTCGCAACACCGCCTCCAGCGGCGCGAAGAGCACCGAGTTATGCGCACGCTCCGATTGAAAATTTCTCACATCCACAAGCAACCCGTCGCGCCACAGCGCAAGGCTGCCGCTTGGGGAAGAGGATTCGATGGCAAGAATTTCCATGAGAGAGTCAGGCTATACGCACCTGCGGAGCCGGAGTTTCAACAGCGGTGCTCACCATTGATCCCATCTTGCATTCCCCTGCCCCGCCACTATGAAGCCCGCCCGCCGCGCCGGGAAAACCGGCGCCACCTCACCCCTACTTACCGATCCCATGTCCCAGGAAACCACTCTCATTCTTTTCAAACCCGACTGTGTCCAGAAGCGCCTCAGCGGTGAAGTGCTCAAACGCTTTGAAGCCGAAGGCTTCGCCGTGCGCGGTCTCAAAATGATGCGCCTCAGCGACGCCGTGCTCAAGGAACACTACGCCCATGTCGCGGATAAGCCGTTCTTCCCCGAAATCGTGACTTTCATGCAGAGCAGCCCCGTCGTGGCCCTCGCACTCGGCGGCGAAAACGTCATCGCCCGTGTCCGTGATCTTCTCGGCCCCACTAATTCCGCCGCTGCCCCCAAGGGCACCATCCGCGGTGACTTCGGCGAGAACATGATGGTCAACGTCTGCCACGCCTCCGACAGCCTCGAAAACGCGGCGGCGGAAGTGAAGCGGTTCTTCGGCGAGAGCGAGGTGTTCTAAGGCACCGGGTTCACTCCCGGCCTTCCTCAGTCGTCACCGCTCCGGCCTGTTTCTTCAGCGCCTGTTCCAGCGCACGCCAGCCGAGCATGGCGCACTTCACCCGCTGCGGAAACTGCCGCACGCCGGCGAACACGGCCATTTCGCCGAACTTGTCCATGTCGGGCTCAGCCTCGGTGCTGACGATGTCATGGAAGCCGCTGATCAGCCCGCGGGCCTCCTCCACCGTGCGGCCTGCGGCCTTCACCGTCATGATGCTGGCCGCGCTCTGGCTGATCGCGCAGCCCTGGCCCTGGAAGGTGACTTTCGCGATCTTTCCCTCGTCGGTGAATGTGACCCAGACTTCGATTTCATCGCCGCAGGACGGATTGACGCCCTCAGCATGAAACGCCGGCGGCACCGGCTGCGGGCCGGAATTCCGCGGGCGGCGGGAGTGGTCGAGAATGACCGACTGATAAAGTTCGTCGAGGGGGTTCATGCAAAGTAGCGTCGTGTGGCGGTGAGAATCTCGCCCAGCCGGGCGATCTCGTCCTCCGTGTTGTAAAAGTAAAGGCTGGCTCGCGCCGTGCCGGGCAGCTTCAGCTTCCGCATCAGCGGCTGCGTGCAGTGATGCCCGCCGCGCATGGCCAGGCCCTTCTCACTCGCGAACGTCACGAGGTCGTGCGGATGCACGCCGTCCATCACGAAGCTGCTCAGCGCCCCGCGCGCGCCCTTCGGCCCGATGGCGCGGACGCCGTCAATGCTGTCGAGCGTTTCAACCAGCAGCGCGGTGAGCGCTTCATCACGCGCCGCGATGCTTTCCATGCCGAGCGCATCCAGATAATCGCAAGCCGCCGCCATTCCGATAGCCCCCGCGATGGGCGGCGTGCCGGCCTCAAACTTCCCAGGCGCCGCGCGAAACGTGCTGCGCTCGTAGCGCACGCTTTC